>JACDHN010000413.1 GCA_013821025.1 Acidimicrobiia bacterium
GTGCGTACGGTGCGGCGATGGACTTCGCCATCCCTGACGACATCCAGGCGACGCTCGAGGCGCTGGACGCCTTCATCGTGGCCGAGATCGAGCCGCTGCAGGCCAAGGACGACAACGAGCGCTTCTTCGACCACCGTCGTGAGTGGGCGCGCACCGACTGGGAGCATGGCGGCGTCCCAACCGTCGCATGGGAGGCGCTGCTGGCCGAGATGCGGAGTCGGGCTGATTCCGCCGGCTGGCTTCGATGGGCGCTACCGGCAGAGTTCGGCGGCCACGACGCCACCAACCTGGAGATGGCGATCATCCGAGAGCACCTGGCGCACAAGGGACTCGGGCTGCACAACGACCTGCAGAACGAGTCGTCGATCGTCGGCAACTTCCCGACCGTGCTGATGATGCGCGACTTCGGCACGCCTGAGCAGATCGAGCGGTGGATGCCGGGTTTCCTCGACGGGTCACGGCGTCTGGCGTTTGGCTTGACCGAGCCAAACCACGGCAGTGACGCCACGTTCATGGAGACCACGGCGGTGGCAGGCGGCGACGGTTGGGTGCTCAACGGCGCCAAGCGGTGGAACTCCGGCCTGCACCACGCCACCCATGACATCATCTTCGCCCGCACGTCTGGAGAGCCCGGCACACCCGTCGGCATCACCGCCTTTCTCGTGCCGGTCGAGTCGCCCGGGTTCACCGTCGAGTTCTTCTGGTGGACGTTCAACATGCCCACCGATCACGCCGAGGTCACGCTGCGCGACGTTCGTGTGGGCGCCGAAGCCGTCTTCGGAGAAGTCGGACGGGGCCTGGATCTGGCTCAGCACTTCGTGCACGAGAACCGCATCCGGCAGGCGGCGTCGTCGCTCGGAGCCGCCCAGCACTGCATCGACACCGCGGTCGAATACGCCAACGAGCGCATCACGTGGGGCAAGCCGCTCAGCGTCAACCAGGGCATCCAGTTCCCGCTCGTCGAACTGCACACGGAGGCGGCAATGCTGCGTCAGCTCGTGCGTTACACGGCGTGGATGCTCGACGGCCACCATCACCTCGACGTGACCCACCTGGTGGCGATGTGCAACTACCGGGCCAACCGGCTGGCCTGCGACGCCGCCGACCGGGCGATGCAGACGTGCGGAGGTGTGGGCTATAGCCGTCACATGCCGTTCGAGCACATCTACCGGCATCATCGCCGCTACCGCATCACCGAGGGGTCAGAGGAGATCCAGATGCGCAAGGTCGCTCAGAACCTGTTCGGTATCACCCGCAGCCCTCGCTGACGACCGCGGCTCGTGCGCCGCTCAGCGGGCGATGGCCTCGATCGAGCCCTCGTCGAGCACGTCGAGCGGGAAGGCGCGGACGTCGGCGACCACCAGCCCACCCTCGTCCCCTGGGCCCAATACAGCGATCTGCGGTGGGTTGCGACCGCGGCTGTCGCCCACGAGCACCAGCACGAATGCGTCCGCCACATCGGGAGACAGCGACAGCGCGACGGCATCTGACGGGTCGAGCGAGCCGAGATCTCCACCGCTCGCCTCATGGGCGAGCAGCATCTCGCCGATGGTCGCCTCCGACACGACGGCACCGCTCCGGTCCCAGATGACGAGGTCGTGATCCAGGGAACGTCCCACGACGTGGCTGCCATCCGGCGCAAAAGTGGCAGCGACGGCGCCGTCGCTGCCGGTGAGCCGCGTCTCGACCTCTCCGTCGCGGGCGATCGCGACACCGCGCTCGTCGACGACGAGCAGACGGCGCTCGTCCTGCGGGTCGACGTCAATGTCGCTGATGCCGTTGACCCCGGTGAGCACGATGTCGTCCTGGGCCTGCGTCAGCACGTCGGCGAATCCCCGATCGTCGTCGGAGACGTCGAACGTCACCCGGTGGACCTCGCCGGGACAGCCGCCGCTCACCTCGCAATCGGAGGTGAGCGCGTAGTACAGCGCTTCGTCGCGTGCCCAGGCCGGTGCGTGCTGTCGGGCCGTAGAGCTCGCCGGGACGAGCTGTGCGACCCGTCTGCCCGGATCGCCCTGGCCGTCACCGGGAACCACGTAGCAGATGCCGATGCAGGCCGCCACCGAGGAATCCTTGCGGACGAAGGCGAGCCGGTTCGTCGCTACGTCCCAATCGGGCTCCTCGTCCCGGGCGTCGGCGTTGTTGCTGGCCGCATCGACCGAGCCAGAGTTCGGATCGATCGTGAACAGGTGGATCTCCCCAGACGGGCGCGCGACCTGTACGGCGAGCAACCCGGTGTGCGGTCGAGGGCCGAGTGACGATTGCTGGCCCTGCGACCCGGAAGCCGGCGACGTGGGCTGCACCTCGGACTCACCATCACGGTTGGCGAGCAGGATTCCGGTGACCGTGGCGGCGATCGCCAGCACGATGGCTGCGGCAAGGGCGGGCACGACGCGGCTCCGTCGCCCAGCGCCGCTCGACGCCGCCTGTCGTTCCGGCTCCGGCTCAGGCTGCAGCGGCGTCGTGGTCGTCGCCGCGTCAGCGCCGTCGTGGTCACCGTCGCCACCGCCGTGGCCATCGTCGTTGCCGTCACCCTTGCCGGTGTCCGCCGGTGTCCGCGGGGGAGGAGGT
>JACDHN010000140.1 GCA_013821025.1 Acidimicrobiia bacterium
CTCTTCGGCCAGATTGTGAAGGGGCTCGAGGTGCTCGACGAGATGCAGGGCGTGCCGACCGGTAGCGGCGACCGCCCAAAGACCGACGTCGTGATCAACGCGGTCACCGTCACCGAAGCCGACTGACGCCGCTGCTGCTGTTGCCGTGACCGTGCAACGTCCTCCGGTTCCGATCGACGCGGCGACGGTGCTCGCCCCCGAGCGCCCGAGCGGCCGGGCTACCGGCGACCCGGCGGTCCCGAGCCCGATCGGGTCGCCGTTGGACAGCGGCCGCTGACCGTGGCGGCTGCCGTGACTATCTCTGCCGCCACGGCGAGGAGGGTGGCTGTCGGCGCCCAGGGCCTGGCCGGGGGCCGACCAGCGGGGCGTGTCGACCGCCGGCACCTGCGTAAGGTCTTCGCTCGCGTCGGGGTCGTGCAGATCGACTCCGTGAACGTACTCGTACGCAGCCAGGAGCTGCCGCTGTGGGCCCGGCTCGGCCCCCACCCCCGGTCGCTCATCCCCGACGCCACCGTCGCTGGCGAGCTGTTCGAGTACTGGGCGCACGTCGCCACGCACATCCCGGTCGAGCATCATCGATTGTTCCGCTGGCGGATGGCGGCCATGGAGTCGCAATGGCCGGCGATCGCCAGGATCAATCGGGAGCATCCCGGCTTCGTCGAGGAGATCTACAACCGGGTCCGCGACGGCGGTCCGCTCGTGGCCAGCGATCTCAGCACCCGAACCGGACGCAAGGGACCGTGGTGGGACTGGGACGACGCCAAGATGGCGCTGGAGTACCTATTCGACGTCGGGCGCATCACGGCGACGAGGCGCACGAACGACTTCGCCAGGCTCTACGACCTCACGGAGCGGGTCGTACCGCCGTGGGCGCTGGAGGCCCCGACGCCGGACTCGGAAGCCGAGGGACGTAAAGAGCTGCTGGTGCTGGCCGCCCGCTCGATGGGCGTTGCCACGTTCGACGATCTCACCGACTACTACCGCATGCGCAAGCTCGAGTGCCGATCACTCATGCCGGAGCTGGTGGAGGAGGGCAGGCTGCTCCCTGCCGAGGTAGATGGTTGGGACAAGCCGGCGTACATGCACCCCGACGCCATGTTTCCAAGGAGCAGCGGGGCGTCAGCGCTGCTCAGCCCCTTCGACTCCCTGGTCTGGTTCCGCGAGCGCACGGAGCGGCTGTTCGGGTTCCGCTACCGAATCGAGATCTACACGCCGCCGCCGAAACGCGTCTACGGCTACTACGTGCTGCCGTTCCTGCTCGGTGATCGCCTGGTGGCGCGAGTGGACCTGAAGGCCGAGCGGGCCAGAGCCGTGCTGGCGGTCCGTGGCGCGTTCGCCGAGCCGGGTATCGATGTTGCCGAGACGGCGGAGGCGCTGGCCGGTGAGTTGCAGCTCATGGCCGGTTGGCTCGGACTCGACACCATCGAGGTGTCCGAAAATGGCGACCTGGCGCAGTCCCTGCGAACCTTGCCCGCCATGAAACCAGCGAGCTGACACTCGCCTCGGCGCACAGGTCGCGTCGTTCCAGGTGAGGACCGGGTTCGGCACGCCGGCGCCTCCAGGCGCTTCGGCGGCCGCGTCGAGAGCAGTACCTGGTCGCGTCGTTCAGAGGTGAGGACCGGGTTCGGCACGCCGGCGCCTCCAGGCGCTTCGGCGGCCGCGTCGAGAACGGCGGCCGCATTCTTAACGGCGAGCGGTGCGGACGTCGACACCACCGGCGGCGGCGGCCAGTTGCTCGGCAACGTCGGCCACGTGGTCGTCCGATCCCCTGATCAGACCGACCGTGACCCGCACATGGTCGTCGTCAGGCCGCACGAGGAACGGTTCGCCGGGGGCCACACCAATGCCGCGGGCCGCCAGGGCGACCATGGCCGAGCGTTCGTCGTCGACCTGCATCCACAGGTTGATGCCGTCGACGCCGTTCACCGTCACGCCGTGCGAGGCCAGCACCTTGGCCACGATGGCCCGCCGGTGGGCGTAGGTGCGACGTGCCGTGGCGAGCGCAGCGGGTGTCGCCGGATCGCACAGCAGCTGGATCAGCAACGCCTGGAGGATTCGGCTGGACCAGCCCGGCCCCAGCAGGCGACGGTTGGCCACGCGGCTGACGATGTCGCCGGCACCTCCGATGCCGGCAAGGCGCAGATCGGGACCATGGCTCTTGGAGAAGCTGCGCAGGTGCACGGTGCGGTCGGGGAGCCACGAGCCCAAGCTCACGAGCGGCGTCGTGGAGATCTCGTTCGTGTGGTCGTCTTCGATGATCATCGTGGACGATCCGCCGAGGGCACGGGCCAACTGCGCCGCTCGGCGCGCCGACATCGTCACTCCGGTCGGGTTGTGGGCGCGCGGCTGGAGGAACAGCGCTCGCGGTGACTGTGCCAATGCAGCCACGAGGCCCTCCACGCACAGCCCCTCGTCGTCCAAGTCGACCCCGATCACGTCGCATCCGAGCTGTTCGAGCAGGTCCAGGAGGGGCGGGAAGCTGGGATGCTCCACGACCACACGGTCGCCCAGGCGGAGAACCTGCTGCGACACGCGGTCGAGGGCATCCATGGCGCCGTTGACGACGGTGAGGTACTCGGGCGCGAACGGCCAGGAATCGCGCAACAGCTCCTCGAGCTCTGGCAGCACGGGGTGGTCGAGATAGCTCGACGTCAGCGACTGCCGCGAGACCCGTGCGATGACCGGTCCGAGGTCGGGCAGCAGCTCGGGGTCGGGTGTGCCCGACGACAGGTCGAGGGCAAAGTGCCCGGGGCCCTCGGTGACCCGTCGGAACCGACGAGGTCCGCCGCGGCCGGTCGGCGAGCGTACGACAGTGCCGTTTCGCCCCTTGGCTTCGATGGCGCCGACGTCGGCCAGGCTCCTCCACGCCGCGCTCACGGTCGTGGGCGATACTCCGAGTGCCTGCGACAGCTCGCGCACGGTCGGCAGCCGGCTCCCGACGATCAGCGTGCCGTTCGTGATCAGGCGACCGATGACGGCGGCGATCCGGCGGGCGGTGCGCCCATGACCGTCGGCATCGACCTGTTCGACTATCTCGTTCAGCATCTGCCGCCCGACCCGCCTCTGCACCGTGAGCGATCGATCAACTGAATGTACGGTAACAATGCCACTATTGTCCAGGACTCCCGGTGACATTACGATCGGCCTCTCAAGTTGCCGATTGAGGGAGACCCACCGATGGCCAACATCGTGCGTGCCGCGCTGCTGCAGACCGATTGGGCGGGCACGAAGGAGGCGATGATCGACAAGCACGAGGAGGCCGCCAGGGAAGCGGCCGGCGACGGCGCTCAGATCATCTGCTTCCAAGAGCTGTTCTACGGTCCGTACTTCTGCCAGGTCCAAGAGACGAAGTACTACGAGTACACCGAGCCCATCCCCGACGGACCCACGACCGAGCGCTTCCGCTCGGTGGCCAAGGAGCTCGGCATGGTGATGGTGTTGCCGATGTACGAGGTCGAGCAGGCCGGCATCTACTACAACACGGCCGCCGTCATCGACGCCGACGGCACCTACCTCGGCCGCTTCCGCAAGCAGCACATCCCCCAGGTCAAAGGTTTCTGGGAGAAGTTCTACTTCCGCCCAGGCAATGGTGGTTATCCGATCTTCGAGACCGCGGTCGGCAAGGTCGGCGTGTACATCTGCTACGACCGCCACTTTCCGGAGGGCTGGCGTGCGCTCGGCCTGAACGGCGCCGAGATCGTGTTCAACCCGTCGGCCACCCATCGCGGGTTGTCCGAGTACATCTGGCGGGTGGAGCAACCGGCGGCCGCCGTTGCCAACATGTACTACGTCGGCGCCATCAACCGAGTCGGCATCGAGGCGGATATCGGTGAGAACGACTTCTACGGCCAGAGCTATTTCGTCGACCCCGAGGGCAAGTTCGTCGGCGACGTCGGTGACGCCTACAAGCCGGACCTGATCGTACGCGATCTCGATCTCGACAAGATCAAGGCGGTGCGCGACCGCTGGGCGTTTTACCGCGACCGCCGTCCCGACGCCTACGACGAACTGGTCGAACGATGACCCTTCTCCTCATCCGTGGTGGCACGGTGGTCAGCCCTACGGGGCGATCCGCTGCCGATGTGCTCGTCGACGATGAGACGATCGCCGCCGTGCTGGCGCCGGGTCAGGCCGAGGCGCTCGGCATCGCCCCGGAGCGTGGCGGCATCGCCGGTGCCAGCTCGGACATCACGACCATCGACGCCACGGGCAAGTACGTGATCCCGGGCGGCGTCGACGTGCACACCCACATGGAGCTGCCGTTCGGTGGCACTGCCGCATCTGACACGTTCGAGACCGGGACCATCGCCGCAGCGTGGGGTGGTGTCACGACCATCGTCGACTTCGCCGTGCAGCGCACCGGCGAGAGCGTGCTCGACGGCCTGGCCGAGTGGCACCGCAAAGCCGACGGCAACTGCGCCATCGACTACGGCTTCCACCAGATCATCGGCGGCGTCGATGACGAGTCGTTGAAGGCGATGACGTACCTCGTCGACAACGAGGGCATCACCAGCTTCAAGCTGTTCATGGCCTACCCGGGTGTGTTCTACGCCGACGACGGCCAGATCCTGCGCGCCATGCAGAACGCCGGCGAGTCCGGGGCGATGGTCATGATGCACGCCGAGAACGGCATCGCCATCGACGTGCTGGTTGCCCAGGCGCTCGCCAGGGGTGAGACCGATCCGAGGTTCCACTCGCTCACCCGGCCCGCCGAGCTGGAGGGCGAGGCGACGCACCGGGCGATCTCGTTGTCGAAGGTGGCCGGCAACGTGCCGCTCTACATCGTCCACATGTCGGCGTCCGAGGCGCTGCACGAGGTCGCTGCTGCACGCCACCTTGGTCAGAACGTGTTCGGTGAGACGTGCCCGCAATATCTCTACCTCTCGCTCGAGGACCAACTCGCCCAGCCAGGATTCGAGGGAGCCAAGTGGGTGTGCTCCACGCCACTGCGCTCCAAGCACGAACACCACCACGCCGACCTGTGGAAGGGCCTGCGCATGAATGAGCTGGCCGTCGTGTCCACGGACCACTGCCCGTTCTGCATGAAGGAGCAGAAGGAGCTGGGACTCGGCGACTTCTCCAAGATCCCCAACGGCATCGGTGGCGTTGAGCACCGGATGGAGCTTCTCTACCAGGGCGTCGTCACCGGCGAGCTCTCACTCGAGCGCTGGGTCGAGACTTGCGCCACGACGCCGGCGCGCCTGTTCGGCCTGTACCCGACGAAGGGCATCGTCGCCCCCGGTGCCGACGCCGACATCGTCGTGTGGGACCCCGACGGGCACACCACGATCGGCCTCGAGCACAAGCATCACATGAACATGGACCATTCCGCCTACGAGGGCTTCGAGGTCGACGGCAAGGTCGACACCGTGCTCAGCCGTGGATCGGTGGTGGTGGGCGACGACAAGTTCCACGGGCGCGCCGGCCACGGCAAGTTCCTGAAGCGCGGCCTGTCGCAGTATCTGGTTTAGGAGACGCAATGAATCGCATATCGCATTGGATCGACGGTCGACTCAGTGAGGGGACGTCGGGACGCACGGCCACCGTGTACAACCCGGCGACCGGGGAGACATCCGGGAAGGTGGACCTGGCCGACGGGGGCGAGGTCGACGCTGCTGTGGCGGCGGCAGCAGCAGCCTTCCCGGCGTGGCGAGCCACGAGCCTTTCCCGGCGAGCCGAGGTGCTGTTCCATCTGCGCGAGCTGGTCGACGCCAACCGCAAGGAGATCGCCTCGTTGCTCACCGCCGAACACGGCAAGGTGCTGAGCGACGCCCTCGGCGAGGTGGCCCGCGGGCTCGAGAACATCGAGTTCGCATGCGGCATCCCGCATCTGCTGAAGGGTGCCTACAGCGAGCAGGCGGCAACGGGTGTCGACGTGTACTCCATCCGCCAGCCGCTCGGTGTGGTGGCGGGCATCACTCCGTTCAACTTCCCGGCCATGGTGCCGATGTGGATGTTCGCAAACGCCCTGGCCTGCGGCAACACGTTCGTGCTGAAACCGAGCGAGAAGGACCCGTCGGCATCGCTGCTGATGGCCGAATTGCTGGCGAAGGCGGGCCTGCCGGCCGGATGCTTCAACGTCGTGCAGGGTGACAAGGTCGCCGTCGACCGGCTGCTCGAACATCCTGACGTGATGGCCATCAGCTTCGTCGGCTCCACACCGATCGCCCGATACATCTACGAGACGGGCACGGCCAACGGCAAGCGGGTGCAGGCCCTCGGCGGGGCCAAGAACCACATGCTCGTGCTGCCCGACGCCGACTTGGACATGGCGGCCGACGCCGCCATCTCGGCCGGCTACGGGTCGGCCGGTGAGCGGTGCATGGCCATCAGCGTCGTCGTCGCCGTCGAGAGCATCGCCGACGAACTGGTCGGCAAGATTCGAGATCGCATCCCCGGCATCCGAGTGGGTGCAGGGGCCGAGCCCGACAGCGAGATGGGGCCCTTGGTCACCGGCGAGCACCGCGACAAGGTGGCGGCCTATGTCGCGGGCGCCGGTGACGAAGGTGCCGACGTGGTGGTCGACGGCCGCGAGGACGCACCCGACCAGGGTTTCTTCCTGAATCCGTCACTGCTCGACAGGGTGCGGCCCGGCATGGCGGCCTACGACGACGAGATCTTCGGACCGGTGCTCTCCGTGGTGCGGGTCGACTCGTACGACGAGGGCCTGGCCATGATCAACGACAACCCCTACGGCAACGGAGTCGCGCTGTTCACACGAGACGGTGGCGTCGCCCGCGAGTTCCAGTACGACGTAAACGTCGGCATGGTGGGCGTCAACGTGCCGATCCCGGTGCCGGTGAGCTACTACAGCTTCGGTGGCTGGAAGGCCAGCCTGTTCGGCGACAGCCACATGTACGGCCCAGAAGGCGTGCAGTTCTACACGAGGGCCAAAGTCGTCACGTCCCGCTGGCCCGATCCCCGTACCAGCACCATCGACTTGGGATTTCCACAGAACAGATGACGCTGAGACGATGACCACGACGAGTCACACGCGGCGCCGAGGAGGCGCCGCCATGCAGCTCGGCGTCGTTCTCCAGACGACGCCGCCGTCGGCGCGGGTGATCGATCTGGCGAGGCGGGCCGACGCCTTCGGGTTCAGCCATGCCTGGACGTTCGACAGCCACATCCTGTGGCAGGAG
>JACDHN010000414.1 GCA_013821025.1 Acidimicrobiia bacterium
TTCCCGATGTCGGGCACACGGGCGAGGACGCCGAGCTCGGAGTGGTCGCTGCGCAGAGCGATTCGACGATCACCGGCAGCGGCGGCCTCGACCGCCCGCCGCAGTGGCGAGTCGGCGAGGGCGAGCGTGATGACGCTACCCGGCAGCACGATGTCGGGCAGGGTGGCGACGGGAAGGCGAAGGGCGACAGCGGCTTCGGTCATTTCATCAGGATAGTGCCGGTTCTTAAGTCGCTCCGTATCAAGTTTTGTGACGAACCTCACATCACCGCGCCTGATGGGCTGCCTGGCCGTGGATCTCGATCGGCGTGATCTGCTCAGCGGCTGGCAGATCGAAGCCGAAGATCTGGGCGTAGAACGACAACTCTCCGTCGAGCGCAGCGCGGATGTTGGCCGCGATGCGGAACCCGTGCTGCTCACCTGGGAAGTACACCGCTGCGTGCGGCACGCCGTTGCGCTCGAGGGCGGCGACGATCAGCTCGGCCTGCTCGGGAGGGACCACCTCGTCCTCGAGGCCCTGGAACACCGCCAGCGGCGTCGTCAGCCGGTCCGCGTGTTTGATCGGAGAACGCTCGTCGTACACGGATCGGGCCTCGGGCAGTGGTCCGATCATCCCGTCGAGATACCGACTCTCGAACTTGTGCGTGTGTTCGGCGAGCAGCATCAGGTCGGCGACGCCGTAGTGACTCGCCCCGGCGGCGAACACGCCAGGGCGGAAGGCGTGCACGGCGAGCGTCGTGTAGCCGCCGGCACTTCCGCCGGTGATCGCCATCCGTTCGCGATCCACCCTTCCCGACTGGGCGAGGAACTCGGCACAGGCGACGCAATCTTCGACGTCGACGACACCCCACTTGCCTCGCAGGCGATCGCGGTACTCGCGCCCGTACCCGCTCGACCCGCCGTAGTTGACGTCGGCCACCGTGAACCCGCGGCTGGTCCAGTACTGCACAGCCAGGTTGAGCACTGGAACACACATCGACGTCGGGCCGCCGTGGATCGTCACCAGCAACGGTGGCCGCTCGCCGTCGGGGGCGACGACGGTCGGATTGGTCGGCGGATAGACGAGCGCGTGTGCCGAGCGGCCGTCCGTGGTGGGGAACGACACCGATTCAGGCACGGAGATCCACTCGCTCCCGAGCCCGAGGTCCCTCGCAGGGCGCAACACCTCGACTTGATCGCTGTCGAGATCGATGCGCACGACCTGTGGCTCGGCGGTGGGCGAGCCGGCCACGCACACGATGCCGTCGCCGAGAGCCCGCAGTCGCTCGTACGTGCTGAACGGCAGGTCGACGTGACGCCTCCTGCCATCGCGCTCCACGACGTACAGCCGATCGAAGCCGTCATTGGTCGCAGCGACTGCGATCCGACCGTCATCGAGCACGGCGTAGCGAGGTCGCGTGAACACCCACGGCGGCTGTCCGATCTCGGCATCCAACGTCATCACCTGCTCGACCATCTCCGCGCCCGGTTGCCATCGGTACAGGTTCCACCAGCCGGTCCGATCGGTCAGGAAGTAAAGCGTCCCGCTCGTACTCCACGACGGACCGATGACCGACTCGTCGGGGCCTCCGGCGACGACTTGATCTGCGCCATCGGACGAGCGGACGATGAGCTGGGTGCCGTCCCATGGCATGTTCGGGTGGTTCCATTGCACCCAGCACAAGCTCGAACCGTCCGGCGACCAGCGCGGATCGGACACGAAGTCGGGGCCGGAGACGAGCACCTCGACGTCACCGGCCCGACTGATCTGCACGATCTCGTTGTCGACCCGTCCGTCGGCAGCGTGGCGCTCGCGCACACAGGTGACGCCCGCTCCTGCAGGAGCCGCCGCCCCGTCCGCGAAGCGGTCGCCCGCCGGGATCTCCGGTTCATCGGTGACGGCAACCGGGTCCGCGCCTGCACTCGACCGGTACAGGCGTTGATCGGCATACTCCGTGAACCACAGCTCGTCGCCGCCTGCGGTTCCCACCAACCACCAGGCGCCACCGCCGTACTCGTGCACGCGACTGCGGGCGTTGACAGCGGCAGGCACTGCGTCGGCGACGACGCCGTTCGGCGAGCGGCGAACGACGACCGACCGGCCCTGCTCGCTCGGTCGAGCCTCTGCCCACCACACCGCGCCGTCGCTGCCCACAGCCACCTCGGCGAGCCTGGCTGCCGACTCGACCAGGCGGGCGGACGTGATCTCGGTCGGCCAGGATCCGAACGGCACAACTGATCGGTCGCTCATCTCCGCCACCGTAGAGCGGCTCCCGGGATCGGCGTTGCCGTGCCTACGGGCCGTGGCATTCTGGCCGTCGTGATCGAAGCTGACGTCGACGGACTGGAAGCCTTTGAAACCCTGGGCCGTCGCCGCATCCGAGTAGGCCCGTTGATCTGCCCCCGTGAGGTCGACATTGTCGGTGAACGGGGTCAGCAGTGAACGCGGGTAGAGGCGTTTCGTGCGGACGACGTTGATCTCGACGCACAGCACGAGCCCCGCTGCAGCGAGGAAGATCCACGCCAGGAGGCCGAGCACGAGGGCGAACGCGCCGTAGGTGGTGCTGGCGCCCTTGACCACTCGCCCCACA
>JACDHN010000415.1 GCA_013821025.1 Acidimicrobiia bacterium
ACCGTGGTGCGAGTGCGAGCGACCGAGCGCCAGCGAGCGAGCGGCCACAAACGGCCTGCGTGGCCGGGGAACGCCATCATCCGGCGGCGACCTGGGTGCGTCCCAGCTCTTCGACAGGGAGATGACAGCGGATGCGGTGGCCGGGCTCGATCTCGACGACCGGTGGTTCGATCACGTCACAGGTGCCCTCCATGAACCGGTGGCATCGGGTGTGGAACACACACCCCGACGGTGGATTGGCCGGGCTCGGGATCTCACCCGACAGCCGGATGCGCCGCGACGGCTCGCCGTCGACGCTCGGCACGGCCGACAGCAGCGCCTCGGTGTAGGGGTGGTGAGGCCCGTCGAAGATCTGGTCGGTCGTCCCCTCCTCCTGCAGACGCCCGAGGTACATCACGACGATGCGGTCGGCGAGGTAGCGCACGACGCCGAGGTCGTGGCTGATGAACAGGTAGCTCGTGGACTCCTTCGCCTGCAAGTCGGAGAGCAGGTTCAAGATCGCCGCCTGTACCGACACGTCGAGGGCGCTCGTCGGCTCGTCGCAGATGACGATGCGCGGGTCGCCGGCGAACGCCCTGGCGATGGCGACGCGTTGCTTCAGTCCGCCCGACAACTGCCGTGGACGCATGTCGAGATGTCGCGGTGTGAGCCGCAGTGCCTCGGCCAGCTTCTCGATCCGCGTGTCGGCCTCGTCCCCCTTGACGCCGGTGAGCTTGTTGATCGTGCGCTTGAGTATTCGGCGCACCGTCCACGTGCGGTTGAGCGCGCTGTCGGGGTTCTGGAAGACCATCTGCATGGCCCGCATGTCCTCGGTCGGCCGGTTCGACGACTTGCCCTCGAGCAGGTGGCCGTCGAGCTCGATCTCACTACCAGCGTCGGGTTCGTGGATGCCGAGCATCGCCTTTGCCAGCGTGCTCTTGCCCGATCCCGACTCGCCGACGAGTCCGAGCGTCTCACCACCACCGAGGTCGAGCTGGATCCCGACGAGAGCCGGGACATCGTGGCCGCGCTGGTGGAACGTCTTGGAGACGTCCTGCATCTTGATCACGACCTTGCCGCCGAGGACGTTGTCGTTGTCGTCGCTCGCTGGTTCGGGCATCTGCGACAACCGGTCGATGTGGTGGCAGCGAGAGAAGTGGGCGGCCTCCGACCGTGCCTCGGTGTGCCCGACGTCGACGTGGACGACAGGCGGGACCTCCGTGCGGCACAGATCGTCGGCGAGCGCGCAGCGGTCGACGTACACGCAGGTCGGAAGCTTCGTGCCGATCTGGGGCAACGTGCCCGGGATGGTGAACAGCGCACGCTCGCTCTTGCGCACACCATGGCGCGGCAGGCATTGCAGCAGCCCCAGCGTGTACGGATGCTTCGGCGCCTCGAACACCTCGACGGCGTCGCCCTCCTCGACGATCTTGCCGGCGTACATCACCCCGACCCGGTCGCACATCGAGCGGATCACTCCGAGGTTGTGGGCGATCAGCAAGATGGCAGCACTCGTGTCCTGGCGCAGCATCCGCACGAGGTCGAGCACCTCCGCCTCGACGGTGGCATCGAGGCCCGTCGTGGGCTCGTCGAGCACGAGCAGCTGCGGATCGCAGGCCAGAGCCATGGCGATCACCACACGCTGCTGCATGCCGCCGGACAGCTGGTGCGGGTAGCGCTGCATCACTCGATCGGGATCGGCGATGCGCACCCGCTGCAATGCCGACCGGGCACGCTCCGTCGCCTCCTTGCCGCCGACGCCGAGGATGGAGAACGCCTCGCCGACCTGGCGGCCGATCTTGACCGTCGGGTTCAGCGCCGAGCCAGGGTCCTGATACACCATCGACGCCTCACGGGAGCGGAAGCGGCGCAGCTGTTTGCTGGACATCTTCGTCACGTCATTGCCGCCGACGAGGATGCGACCCCCGGTGATGACGGCGTTGGACGGCAGGTAGCGCAGCGCCGCGTACGCCGTGGTCGACTTGCCGCAACCCGACTCTCCGACCAGCCCGTACGCCTCACCCGGGCGGACGTGAAAGGTCACGCCACGCAGCACCTCACGAGGGATGCCACGAACGTTGTAGGCGAGATCGAGGTCTTCGACGGCCAGAGCGTGATCCGTCCCCGTTGCCGTGCGTGGAGCCTCGGCCACGCTCATGCTGCGCTCGTTCATGCTGCGAGCACCGCCTCGATCGAATCGGCCACCAGGTTGGTGGCGACGACGACGCTGGCGATCGCCAACGCCGGGAACAACGTCGGCCACCATTGTCCGGCCGGGATCAGAAAGTAGGTATCACTGACGGCTAGGCCCCAGTCGGGCGATGGCGGCTGGATGCCCGAACCGAGGAACGAGAGGGTGGCGACCGTGAACACGGCGTACCCGAGGCGCACCGTGAACTCGACCAGGATCGTCGGTCTGATGTTCGGCAGGATCTCCCGGGTCATCACGAACAGACCGTTCTCACCGCGCAGGCGAGCCGACGTCACGTAGTCGAGCTGCGCCTCGGAGAGCACGGCAGCGCGCACGGTGCGGGTGACGATGGGAGTGAACAGCACGGCCACCGTGCCGATCAAGACGATGCGC
>JACDHN010000416.1 GCA_013821025.1 Acidimicrobiia bacterium
TCTCAGCACTGTCCACGTCGGTGTGGGCGCACCACATGTTCGTCACCGGCAAGGTGGTGCTGCCGTTCTTCGCCGCCACCTCGTTCCTGATCGCCGTGCCGACCGGCGTCAAGGTGTTCAATTGGATCGGCACGATGTGGGGCGGCTCGCTGCGCTTCGATCCGCCGATGCTATTTGCCATCGGCTTCCTGGTCACGTTCGTCGGCGGCGGGTTGACGGGGGTGATGCTGGCGTCGCCGACGCTCGACTTCCACCTGTCGGACACCTACTTCGTGGTCGCCCACCTCCACTACGTGATGGGTGGGACCGTGATCTTCGCCTTGTTCGCTGCGATCTACTTCTGGTGGCCGAAGGTCACCGGCAGGATGCTGTCAAAGGGTCTCGGACAGATTCACTTCGTGCTGATGCTGATCGGGTTCCACATGACGTTCCTGTTCATGCACCTGCTCGGGCGTGACGGCATGCCACGCCGCGTCGCCGACTACGAGCCCGTCGACGGGTTCGAGCGCTGGAACTTCGTGGCATCGATCGGCATGGTCGTGCTGACGGCGTCGATCATCCCGTTCGGCATGAACGTGGTCCGGTCGCTGCGCTCGCCGCCAACGGTCGGCGCCGATCCCTGGGAGGCGAACTCGCTCGAGTGGGCGACGTCGTCACCACCGCCGGTGCACAACTTCGAATGGCTGCCCCCGATCCGGTCCGAACGCCCTGTGTTCGACCTGCGATGGATCAACCACGCCGACGTGACAGCGGTGGGCACGACCGACGCATGGGGGGCGCGGGAGGAGCACGACGAGCGATGGCTCCCGCTGCACCCGTCGTCGCCAGAACCCGAGCGCGAAGGACACGACGTGACTGAGCAGGGGCCATCGACGAACGGGGACAGGGGATGAAGGCCGAGACCGTGCTCTGGACCGGCGTAATGGTGTACTTCGCCGTGATCGGTGCGATCTACTTCGCCGTCGGCGGTGAGCCGGCAGGGGTGGCGCTGCTGTTGTTGGCAGCAGGACTCGGCGGACTCGTGGCGGGCTGGATGTGGGGCTGGCGCCGGCGCAATGGCGACCGTCCGGAGGACCTCGCCGATGGTGACGCCGGCGACCGCACCGGGATCGTGGGCGTGTACCCGAGCGTCAGCCTGCGCCCGCTCGCCACGTCGGCGGGGATGACCGCTGCGGTGCTCGGCGTCGTGCTCGGATCGTGGATGACGATCGCCGGCGTCGCCATCGTTGCCTCACAGATGGCACTCCTGACACGGGACGCCGACAGGTGATCGCACACGTCGAGGGCGGCGGCGGCCCGAACCTGCTGGTGCTGACACCTGCGGCGGTGGCCGCGGTCGGCTACACCGCCGTGTGGCTCCGTCATCCCGCGCGGCCGTGGCTGCGTCTGGCGAGCTGGCTGGCCGGCGTCGCCGCCATCGTCGTCGCCTCCACGCCGTGGATGGAGTCGCTCGCCGTCGAGAGCTTCAGCGGTCACATGGTGCAGCACCTGATCATCATCGCCGTCGCAGGACCGCTGCTCGTGCTCGGTGAGCCGTTCAGGGTCGCTGCCCGCACGATCCACCTGCCCACGACACCTCGTCTACGTCGTCTCGGCGCCTGGTGGCACCGGCTGGCGGCGGTGATCGGCCCGGCGTTGTTCGTGGTGGTGTTGTTCCTCACCCACCTCACCACGTGGTACGACGAATCGCTGCATCACCGGCTGCTGCACGAGGCCGAGCACGCCGCCTACCTGCTCGGTGCCACGATGACGTGGTCTGCGGTACGTGGCGTCGGCAGGACGGGGGCGCCGGCACGGCTCGGAGCGGTGTTCGGGGTGAGCGCCGCAGGTGCCCTGCTCGGCATGATCCTGATGTCGGCGAGCGAGCCGCTGATCCCCACGTACGAGGCGTCGCTCGGCACCGCACGTGCGTTGTCGGATCAGCGCGCCGCCGCCTCCATCATGTGGGTCGGCGGGATGCTGGCCACTCTCCCGCTGCTGTTGCTGGCCGGATGGAGGTGGGCAGCCGCCGAGGAGCGCGTTGCCCGCCGCTCCGAAGAGCTGATCGACCGCCCTGGCGAGTCGATGGCGTCTCGAGGCACCCGGTGACCCGCCTGGTGGCGACCGCACCGACTCAGACGAATTCGACAGGGACGTTCAGCACGGAGTACGTAGCGGCTGCGCGTTGGTCGCGGGTGAGCAACGTGGCATCGGAGCCCTTCACGGCCAGAGCGACCAGCGCGTCGTAGACGGCGCCACCGGCGATCCCGTGGTTGGCCAGCACCTCCGGGAGGACAGCGGCCACGTCCGGATCCAGGAGCAGCGGTGGTGCGAAGCCCGAGCCCAGTAATCGGGCCGCATCGTACGGCAACACTCGCGCATCGCCCGGCAAGCGGGTGAGCACGGAGTAGGTCTCGGCGAGGGAGTGGGCCGTCATGGTGACGGTGCGCGAGCCGATGCGGCTCCGAACTGCGCGATGGTCATCGTGGTTGCGGATGACGAGCGGCACGGCGACGCTCGTGTCCAGCGCGACTCGCTTCATCGACGAACGGAGTCGATCAGCCCAAAGAC
>JACDHN010000141.1 GCA_013821025.1 Acidimicrobiia bacterium
AGGACCCTCGCCTGATCGAGGTGGTGTTGGCGGAGTCGAGACGGATCGTTCGTCAGATCAACGGCGTGCTGATCACCGAGACCCACCATGGGCTGGTGTGCGCCAACAGCGGCGTCGATCAGTCGTCGAGCGGAGCGGGAGGGCGAGTCGTGGTGCTGCCGGACGACGCCGACGCGTCGGCGAGGACGATGCGTCGGCGGTTCGCAGAGCTCGGCGCCGACGTTGCTGTCATCGTCTCAGACACGTTCGGCAGGCCTTGGCGCAATGGCCAGACCGACGTGGCGATCGGCATCGCCGGCATGAACCCGATGCAGTCCTACATCGGCCAGCACGATCCGCACGGCCACGAGTTCCGGGTGCAGGAGCTGTGCGTGGCCGACGAGCTGGCGTCGGCTGCCGAGTTGGTGAAGGGCAACACCAGCCGCGTGCCGGCGGCGATCATCCGCCACCTGGCGTGGGACACCGACGACGAGGCGACGATGCGGTCCGTGATCCGTGAGGCCTCGCTCGACCTGTTCCGCTGAGCACGACGCCAGAAGCCGGTTCGCTTCGCTCATGCTGCGCCGACGCGCAGGTCTTCGAACTCCTGGTTGTCCTGCATGAACTGGTTCACGAACGGGCAGCGGGGATCGACCTGCTTGCCGAGGCGTCGCAGGTCCTCCAGGGCGCCCTGCACGAGGATGTCGCCGAGGCCCTGGCCGCGGCGATCGGGTTCGATCTCGGTGTGCGGCATCACCACGACGTCGTCCTGGCCTTCGCGAGCGACGGTGAACCCGGCGAGGGCCCCGTCGACCAGCACCTCATAGCGCTGCTGCTCGCTGTTGTGCACCACCTCGGTCGCCATGATTGCGACGTTAACTCCTCGGACGGACGCGCAACGGGGCACCGTCGCTACTTGAAAGCAGAGACGATGCCCCGTTCGAACCGGCGGACCGGTCCGGGTGTTGCGTAAATTAGGGAGTGTCGTTGTCGACCGACACCAGCGTGGCGTCGATCCGCTCCGCTCCCCTGTTGTGGGAGACGGCACCGAGGTACTTGTTGCCGACGGCGAGGCCCTTCCACTTGTACTCGATGGTCTCGGTTTCACCGACGACCGCTGCCGTCGGAGCCGAGACGATCTTCAAGGTGTTGGGCGGGTCAGCCGGGTCGGCCGGCACGGACCAGTCGAACAACGTGTAGTTGGCGTCGGGACCATCGGTCTGCCAGCCGTGCACCACAGCGGTGTACGTGCCGGCCGTTGGGTTCGCCACGTCGACCTGCTCGGCCGACGTGCCCGACCCGCTGCCGCCGACGAACCTGCCCGCCCCGTCGAACAGGTACAGGTCGAGGTCGTCGTTGCCGTCCGTGTACTCGTCGAACAGCGACACCCTCGTGTGCAGCGTGCCGGCAGGCACCACGACGCGGTGGAACGTCACCCCGACGCCAGTGCGCAGCGCAGTGTTGATGTCATTGGTCGGATCGTCCTTGACGTTGCCGTCCTGCTGGGTGGCGGGTTCGAAGCCGTGGGCGCGGGCGTTGTAAGGGCCCGTGTAGCCGAACGTGATGTCGAACTTGCCAGAGCCCGCGACGCCCTCGCCGCTGACCTCATCGGGTGCCGCCAGCTCAACTGGCTTGACGACGATGTCGCTGTTGACGGTGCGCCCACCCTCACGGGTCCACGTCAGCTCGCCGAAGGCGTACTCGTCGAAGGCGGCATCGTCGTTTGTTGTGAACGTCACCGTGTAGGTCTGGGTAGCGCGCTTGGGCAACGTGAACGACGACGGTTTGACGATCACGTCGACTCCCGCCGGCTCCTGCACCGACACGCTGAACCTCGCCGTACCGCCACCGGCGTTGGTGACCGTGCGGGTGACCGTCTGCTTGCCTGCCAGCTCGCCGATGGCGATGTTCGGCTGGTTGAGGTTGCTTGGATCGATGGGGTTCGCGCACAGCGCCGGCTCGGTGGTGTCCTCGGTGCCGCAAAGGAAGTTGAAGTAGTCGGCGACGCCGGCGTCGTAGACCAGGGCCGGGCCGATCGCTCTGTTGATGTCGACATGGCCAGAACCGACGTCGAAGGCGTTGGCGTCATCGACGTCGTAGGCGGTGGTCATCATCGCCGACTTCAGCATCGCCGGACTCCAGGTACGGTGCGCAGACTTCAGCACCAGCGACAGACCGGCCATGTGAGGCGACGACATCGACGTGCCACTGAGCAGGTCGTAGTCGCGCCCGAAGTACCCGTCGGGTGAGACGGCCGCGAACACGTCGACGCCGGGGGCGGTGATGTCGGGCTTGAGCAGGTCACCTGTGGCTTGCAGCGGACCCCGCGAGGAGAACGCCGCCGTGAGCGGCGCCGTCTCGTCCTTCACCGTCTGACCGGGAGCAAGCTGACCGGTGCTCGGACCACTGGCTTGGATGTAGGCCAGGATGGCGTTGCGTGCTTCCACATCGACGTGGATGGTCGGCACGAAGTGGAAGTCGGCATTGATCGAGTTCGGTGTCGGGTTGCCCAACACCATCGCCTTGCCGCCTGCGTCGCGCACGGTCATGCTCTTCGCGGTGCGGGCAATGACGCCGCGGTCGCACAGCACCATCTTGCCGGCGACCTTCGCCCGGTCGAGCGTGCCTTCGTCGCACAGCGCTGCGTCGGCAGCCGACGCCGAAGCGGCCTTCACATCGGCGGCGTAGACGAGATCGAGCTTGGGGGTGCCCGACTTCTGCGCCGACGCCCCTGTGTACGTCTTTCCGTCACCGGTGGTGAGCGTGGCCTGCGCCTTGCGGTCGTGGGTGCTGGCGGCGACCGTGGTGATCCACGGGCTCGGGTGAGCGACCGTCGCTGCCCCCGGGCCCGAGTTGCCAGCCGAGGCGGCAACGAAGACACCGGCGTTGGTGGCCCGCAGGAAGGCGAGCTCCACAGGGTCGAGGAAGTTCGTGCTGGTGCCCGAGATCGAGAAGTTGATGGCGTCGACGCCGTCGGCGACTGCCTGGTCGATGGCGGCCACGGAGTCGGAGCCGAAGCATCCGCCCTCGCCGCCTCGGCCCCAGCACACCTTGTAGGCGGCGATGCGCGCCCGAGGTGCCATGCCGCTGGCGTTGCCGTAGTTCGTACCGTCGATCACGACCGGCATGCCGCGGTTGCCGGCGGCGGTGCTGGCCGTGTGCGAGCCGTGCCCGTCGGCGTCACGCGGCGAGTAGTACTCGTACGGGAACTGTTTCTCGATGCCAGCCTGCCCGCCCCACCCTGCAGCGTAGAAACGGGCTCCGATCAGCTTGTTGTTGCACTCTGTCGAGTTGAACTGCTCGCCCGTGACGCAGGTGCCGTTCCACCGCTCGAACCTCCCGTACTTCAACTTGCCGTCGATGGTGTCTGAGAACGAAGGGTTCTCGGGCCAGATGCCGCTGTCGACGACGCCGATCACCGTGTTGCCGCCCTTGAACTCCCGGCTCCAGGCACCACCAGGGGCGGTGAGTCCTAGGAAGTCGGGCGTGGTGATCGTGTCGACCTGGTAGATCGTGTCTGGCGCCACGGAGAGCACTCCAGGCTGGCGCTGCAGCCGTGCCGCCTCTGCGCCGCTGAGGTCGGCGGCGAAGCCGTTGACCGTGACGGTGTAGTCGTAGATCTTCTTCGACTGGCCCACGCTGGCCCCGCGCAGCGCCGCGTTGTGGCGAGTGTTCAGGAAGTCGCGATACTGGGTGACGGCCTCGCTCTTGGTGGCGAGCTTCTCGCCGGTGTCGGGCGCCGTGGCCGGGATGCCGGCAGTGCCGCCTTCATACGTGGCGGCCGGTTCATCGGCCATCGTCACGATGTAGGTCTTGACGATCTTGCCGTCGGAGACGCCCCTGGACGTCTCTTCTGGCACATCGAGATCATCGGTCTGGGCACTGGTGCTGAGACTCACGGTTGTGGCCGGCACGACCCCGACCGCAAGCCCGAGCACAGCCAAAACTCCACGCCTCATTGCGCTTCGTCGCACTTGTTTTCCTCCTGGAAGTACGCCACGTTGCCGCAGACTGTAGCCAACGGGAGTGACAAGCTTCACACGAAACGTTCCAAGTTTGACGAAACGTGAAATAACCCTTCCGGCGCCAGGCACAGGACGCACGATCAGGTGTCGGTGCCGGGTCCGCTCGGAAGGGGGCCGCCGGGGTCGGGCGTGGCGCAGTACGTGAGCGCTCCTGCCCTGCCGGCGTGGTAGGCGTACGTCTGCCCGCTGCTGGCAAGGATCAGGCGCCGTCCTGGCACCAAGGCCTGCGTGTATGCCATGCCGGGCTTCGGGCAGCCGATGCTTCCGTCACGCCAGGTGACCCGCTCGTCGGCCACGACCGTGATGGTCGAGGGATCGGCGCCGATGCGACCGGCCAGGTCACGAATGGCGTCTCTGGCGGCATCGTCCATGTTTGGCACGCCGGCGCCGGGGTCGCTTGGAGGCGTCGTCGGAGGGTCCGTCGTGGCGGGAAGCGTCATCGGGGGAGAAGGCTTTGTGGATTCGGGTTCGACGTTCACGGATACCTCGGGCTTGGCGGGCGTTCGGTCGTCAGATATCGAACCCGACGGCACGGTTCCACCGCCGGGTTCGTCTGTACCACAGGCAGCGATGACGAGTGTGGCGGCGGCCAGCGTCGCGGCGAGGGCGCCGGTCTTGGCTCGAGCGGTCATGTCTGAATCCTCCACCAGTTTGACGCCCCGACGCCCGGCGTGGTTCCCGGTCGATCTAGCATGGAGACCGTGGCGGAGATCGAACGCACCGACGAGGAATGGCGCCAGCAGCTCTCTCGCGAACAGTACAAGGTGCTGCGCCAGGCGGGCACCGAACGTCCGTGGTCGGGCAAGTACGTCGACGTCCACGACGATGGCACGTATCGCTGCGCCGCATGCGGCGCCGAGTTGTTCGACTCGTCCACCAAGTTCGAGTCCGGTTCGGGATGGCCGAGCTTCTACGAACCGGCGACGGCCGAAGCCGTTGAGCTGGTGCAGGACCGCAGCCTCGGCGTCACGCGCACCGAGGTGCGCTGCCGGCGCTGCGGGTCGCACCTCGGGCATGTGTTCAACGACGGTCCGGCGCCCACCGGCCAGCGGTACTGCATGAACAGCCTGTCACTCGACCTCGACACCAGCGGCAACGCAGCGAGCGGGGACGCCGGCGACACCGGCTGAGCCGCGACCACGTGAACTGAGCGGCATCACCGGCGAAGGGGGAGCGGTGAACGAGCCATTCGACACGACCGGAATCCAGACCGGCGACGACGGGATCAGGCGCTACGAGGGGCTCGCCCAGAACCTCGTGCACGTGCTGCAGGCGACAACCGCTGCGCACGGTGAGCGAACAGCGATCGTAGAGCTCGGGTCCGCCGACGGTCGGGTTTCGTACGGCGATCTCTGGCAGCGCGCGGCGCGGGTGGCCGGCGGGCTCGTCGCCACTGGGCTGGAGCGTGGCGACCGCGTGGCGGTACGTCTGCCCAACGGTGCCGACTGGGTCGTCTCCTTCTGGGGCACGCTGCTTGCCGGCGGAGTCGTTGTTCCGGTCAACGCCCGCTTCACCGAGCAGGAGTCGAACTACGTCACCGAGGACTGCGGAGCGACGCAGGTGATCGAATCGGGTGAGCCGCTCCCCGACGGCGAACCGTTGGCCGTCACCGACCACGCCCACGACGCGCTGGCGGCGATCTTCTACACCAGCGGCACGACGGGGTTCCCCAAGGGCGCCATGACGACCCACGAGAACTTCCTTTCCAACATCGAGACGTGTCTTCGCTGTCTTGGCCTCGATCGGGAGCGGCCGCCGACCACGCTGATCTCCGTGCCGCTGTTCCACGTCACCGGGTGCAGCAGCCAGATGCTGGTGATGGCGGCACTCGGCGGGACGTCGGTCATCATGCCGACGTTCGACGTCGGCCGTTTCCTCGAGACCATCGAGACTGAACGCGTGACGTTGGTCGTGAGCGTGCCCGCCATCTACTGGCTGGCGCTTCAGCAACCACAGTTCGCCACGACCGACTCGTCGAGCGTCGAAGCCGTTCTGTACGGCGGCGCGCCGATCGCCCCCGACCTCGTGCACCAGATCCGTGGGGCGTTCCCCGCCGCCAAGGTCGGCAACGGGTTCGGACTGACGGAGACCTCGTCGGTCGCCACGTTCCTGCCACATGCCGACGCTGTGGAGCACGCCGACTCCGTCGGCTACCCGGCGCCGGTGGTGGACGTGCGGGTGCTCGATGCCGACGTGCGAACGGGTGTGGGAGAGCTGTTGATCCGCGGACCCAACGTGGTGGAGGGTTACTGGCGAAAGCCGCACCAGACGGCCGACACGTTCGTCGACGGATGGCTGCACAGTGGCGACATGGGGCGCATCGACCACGAGGGGCGTGTGTACGTCGTCGATCGCAAGAAGGACATGATCAACCGCGGCGGCGAGAACGTCTACTCGGTGGAGGTGGAGAACGTGTTGTCGGCCCATCCGGCCGTCGGTGAGGTGGCGGTGATCGCCGTGCCCGACGACATGATGGGCGAGAAGGTGGGTGCCGTGATCGTGCCCAGCGCCGGCGGGCCGGCGCTCGACATAGCCGACGTGCTGGCCGCCGCCGCCGAACGGTTGTCCGACTTCAAGGTGCCGCAATACGTCGTCGTCCGCAACGAACCGCTACCGCGCAACCCGGGCGGCAAGCTGCTCAAGCCGACGTTGCGTTCCGAGACGGTCTGGGGCGCACCGCTACGTTGACATCACGCCCGGCGTCGACGTCGAGCGTCCGTGACCGTCGAGGAGGACCGATGCCGACCGTGGAGACCGTGAAGGGGGCGGTGGACACCGCCGAGCTCGGGCCGACGTTGATGCACGAGCACGTGTTCGTCCTGTCCACCGAGCACGTGCAGAACTACGGCGCCGGCGACTGGTGGGACGAGGAAGAGCGCGTCGCCGATGCCGTCGCCAAGCTCGACGCACTGCCGTCGATCGGGATCCGGACCATCGCCGATCCGACCGTGTGGGGGCTCGGGCGCTACATCCCGCGCATCCAGCGGATCGCCGGGCAGACGTCTGTCAACATCATCGTCGCCACCGGCATCTACACCTACGAGTCCGTGCCGCATCAGTACGAGCATCGTGGCCCGGGGCTGTTGTTCGA
>JACDHN010000417.1 GCA_013821025.1 Acidimicrobiia bacterium
CGGAGACACTGCTGGCCCTCGGCGCCGAGGTTGCCGCCTGCACGAGGTTCTGCGAGCAGCCCGACCTGACCCACGTCGGCGGCACGAAGAATCCGGATCTCGACGCCATCGTCGCCCTCCTACCCGACATCGTGGTGATGGACGCCGAGGAGAACCGGATCGAGGACGCCGATGCGCTGCGCGCCGCCGGGCTCGAGGTGCTGGCCACGGACGTACGCAGCATGGACGACGCCCGACGGGCCGTCGTTGCGCTGGCCGAGGCGGCCGGCGTCGGCGTACCGCCGTCGCACCACAGCGACGCGCCCGAAGATCCGCCGGTGTCGTTGTGGGCCCGGGCGCTGGTGCCGATCTGGCGACGACCGTGGATGGTGCTCGGCTCCGGCACATACGGCTCGTCAATGCTCGCCCACCTGGGCGTCGCCGTCGTCGCTCCTTCCAGCACCGCCGCCGACGGCAGCTCCAGCGGCAGCGGCAAGTATCCGACCATCGAGCTCACCGACATCGCTGATCCACCTGATCTCGTGCTCGTGCCGACGGAGCCGTACTCGTTCCGCAACGAGCACCTCGATGAGCTGGCGGACGCGTTTCCCGAGGCGGCCGTGCAGGTGGTCGACGGCCAGGACATGTTCTGGTGGGGGATCCGCACGCCCCACGCCAAACGGAGACTGGCCGAGACCCTCGGTCGGCTGACATGAGTTCGCCGGCATGCTGCGGCGACTGAAGTACCTGGCCAAACGGACTCGCGGCGACGCGAACCTACGGCGCGAGTTCTCGGCGGTCCGACGCGAGATCAACCGGCTCGGGGTCTCGGCCGAGTCTGCCTCGCCACCGGTCACCGGCGGGCTGCGCGACGTCGCCGACGAGTTGGCCGAGCTCACCGACCGCCTGGCGTCGATGCGCGAGGAGCTCGCCTACGTCGGCAAGAGCAACGAGACGATCCTGCGCGCCCTCGGGAAGCGCTTCGGCCCGTTCGATGTCGCCCGGCCGGGTATCAAGGAACGCTTCGAGTCGCCTTACCCGTGGATGGTCCCGGCTGCCGTCGAGCACGCCAACTCGCTGCTCACCCGCGACATGCGGTGCGTCGAGTGGGGAGGCGGAGCCTCGACACCGTACTGGTGCGAGCGCGTAGGCGTGCTGCACACGTACGAGGCCGACCGTGGGTTCGCGCTGCTTCTGCTCGACTTCATGACGCGCCGGATCGAGTTGGCCGACCACTGGCGGCTCCACTTCGTCGGCTGCAACTGGGCGAGTACGGAGGCCATCAAGCGCAAGAAGGGTACGGCGTTCCCGTCGGCCGCCGTCAAGGACGCGCTGGTCGCCGACTACGCCACGATGGTCCCCGATCGGGTCGATGCGATCTTTGTCGACGGCGCGGTGCGAGAGGCCACCCTGGCGGCGACCGCCGAGTACGTCCGGCGCGACAAGCCGCTGCTCGTGGTCGTCGACAACACCGACGCCGGCTACGTAGACGGTTCGCTCTCCGTCCTCGACATGTCGGGCTACGACCGGGTGGATCACCTGCCGGCCAATCCGGCCCGGCCGGATTCGGAGGACCCGACGTGCACGACCGTCTTCGAACGGAAACGGTGACGTGCCCGGTCAGCGCAGCGGCAGGGCGTCGGCGAACTGCTCCAGCGCGTCGACGTCGAACGGCGCTCGAAGCGCCAGGTTGATCTGATCTGCGCCGGCCTCGGTGTACTCGCCGATACGGTCGACCACCGCGCCGACGGAGCCCCCGAGCACGCCCGGCTTCACGTACTCGGCGATGGCGCCGAACTGGTGCGCCAAGCTCTCGTCGGTCCAAGCCAGCCCGAGGTTCACAGCGCATGTGATCTCCGAGATGTCGCGGTCAACGTCGTCGCAATGCTTTCGCAGAACGGCCATCTTGTGGGCGAACGTGTCCGGTCCGACGAACGGGACGTTCCATCCATCGGCGTGCTGGGCAGCGATACGAAGGGTCCGCCGTTCGCCGCCGCCACCTACCCACACTGGGAGCCGTTGCTGCACGGGCCGCGGCTCGTTGCGGGCCGACGTGGTGGAGAACCACGTCCCGGCGAAATCTGTGACGTCGTCGTGCAACAGGCCGCTCAGGACGACGATGCCCTCCTCGAGCTGGTCCATCCGCCTGCCGACGGAGGGGAACTCGATGCCATACGCTTGGTACTCGACCTCGGCCCAGCCGGCGCCGATCCCCACATCGGCCCGTCCACCCGACAAGTGGTCGATCGCCGTCACAGCCTTGGCGATGACGGCGGGATGCCGGTAGCCGATGGAGTACACGAGCGCCCCGCAGCGGACCCGCTCCGTCGAGCAGGCCAGCGCGGCATGCATCGCGACTGCCTCGAGGCAGTCGGAGTCGTCGGGTTGTCCGGTGGCGCCGTAGAAGTGGTCCCAGATCGAGATCCAACCGAAGCCCAGATCCTCGACGTGCCGCCACAGCATGCGCAACTCGTCGACCGACGTGCGCTGCAAACCGGTGTGGACGCCGAAGATCGTCATCGCTTCGACGGTAGTGGTCGGGTCCGTGCCGCTTCCGACC
>JACDHN010000418.1 GCA_013821025.1 Acidimicrobiia bacterium
CTGCTCGAGCACCTCGGCAAGCCGCCGGACTTCGCCAAGTGGGACAACTGGGCACCACCGGGCCAGTGAAAGCGGTCGAGGTCTCGAACCTGATCGGCGGCGAGCGGCGGCCGTCCGGCGATGGGGCACGGTTCGAGCGCCGCAACCCGGCCGACTCCAGGGAGGTCGTGTCGACGGCACCGGAGTCGACTGCCGCCGACGTCGCCGCCGCCGTCGACGCCGCGGCGCAGGGACTACGCCGTTGGCGGGGGACGACGCCGACAGAGCGGGCGAACGTGTTGCACACGGCTGCGGGGCTGCTCGCCGCGCAGGCCGAGGAGCTCGCCCGGCTGATGGTGGCCGAGGAGGGCAAGCCACTGGCAGATGCTCGAAACGAGGCGGGAAGGACACCGAAGAACCTCGAGCTGTACGCCGGCGAGGCGTACCGCCTGTTCGGCGCCACCTACCCCAGCGACGACACACCCCTCGTGTACTCGGTGCTCGATCCGGTCGGCGTCGTCGCCGTCATCACCCCGTGGAACTTCCCGCTGAACCTGGCCAGCCGCAAGATCGGCCCTGCGCTCGCCGCCGGCAACGCTGTGGTGTTCAAGCCGTCACCGATGACGCCGCTGATGGGGGACCGTCTGAGCCAGGCGTTCGTCGACGCCGGGCTGCCCGATGGGGTGCTCAACGTCGTGCACGGGTTCGACGCAGGAGCTCACCTGGTCGCCGACCAGCGCGTCGCGGCGATCACGTTCACCGGATCCACCGCCGTCGGTCGCAAGATCCACACCGCGGCGCAGCTCGGCCAGCGACTGCAGCTCGAGCTCGGCGGCAAGAACCCAGTCATCGTGCTGGCCGACGCCGACCTCGACATGGCGGCCGACGTCGTTGCCCGATCGTCGTTCTCGTTGTCGGGCCAGGCGTGCACCGGCGCCGGCCGCATCCTCGTCGAGGAGGCCGTACACGACGAGCTGGTCGACAAGGTGGTCGAGCGTGCAGCCCGTCTCGTGCTCGGACCCGGCGATCGCGAGGGCGTCACGATGGGCCCGCTCGTCGACGAGCCCGCCCTCGCCACGATGGGCGAGGAGACCGGCACCGCCTGCGCCGCGGGTGCCGAGGTCTTCACGGGTGGCACACGGGCCGAGGGAGCGGACGTCGCCAACGGCTGGTTCTTCACGCCCACCGTGCTCACCGGCGTCACCCAGTCGATGGAGCTGGCGCAGCGCGAGGTGTTCGGCCCGGTGATCGGGTTCGAGCGCGTCGGTTCGCTCGACGAGGCGATTGCCTCGGCCAACAGTGTCGAGTACGGGTTGTCGGCTGCCATCTGCACACGCTCGATCGCTGCCGCCCAACACTTCGCCGCGGCGATCGAGGCCGGCATGGTGCGGATCAACCGGCCAACCGTCGGCGCCGCGTTCAACGCCCCGTTCGGCGGCGTCAAGCAGTCGGGAACGGCGACCCACCGCGAGCAGCTCGGTCCCACGGTGATGGACTTCTACACCGTCAGCCGCACCGTGTGGATGGGGAGCTGAGCCCGCCGTGGACCTCGGACTCGCAGGGGCCCGAGCACTCGTGCTCGGCTCGTCGTCGGGCCTCGGCAAGGCCATCGCCGCCACGCTGTCGTCCGAGGGAGCGCGCCTCGCCGTCGTCAGCCGCGATCGCCGCCGGTCGGACGAGGCGAAGCGGGCGACAGGTGCTGAGGTAGCCCTCGTGGGCGACCTGACGCACGAGGGCGAGGGCGCCCGTCTCGTCACCGAAGCCGTCGAGGGGCTCGGCGGGCTCGACGTGTGCGTCGTCAACACCGGCGGCGGAAAGCCCGGCGGCATCATGGCCACCGATGGAGAGGATGACGACGCCGCCTACCGGACGATGCTGCGGCCTGCCCTGGAGGTGGCTCGAGCCGCGGCCCCGCACCTCGGCGCCGGTGGTCGCGGCCGGCTGGTGTTCCTGGCCGCCCGCTCGGTCGTGGAGACCACACCGGATCTGGCGCTGTCGTCGGCGATGCGCAGCGGCGTCACCGCAGCAGCCCGCTCGCTGGCGATCGAGCTCGCCCCTGACGTGCTCGTCAACGTCGTCGTCACGGGCCAGTTCGACACCCCGGCGCTCGGGCGCTTCGAAGCGGCCAAGGCGGCATCGTCGTCGCAGACTCCCGAGCAGGTCCGCGTCGAGCACCTCGACTCGATCCCGCTCGGCCGGCTCGGCACCGCCGAGGAGCTGGCGGACGTCGTCACCTTCCTCTGCTCGGCGCGTGCATCGTTCGTCACGGGCACGACGTTGCGCGTCGACGGTGGCGCGGTGCGCGGTTTCTGAGCGCCGGCGTCAGGCCGGCGGTTCCACCAGTACCGCTCTCACGTCGGCGGCGCCGGCCCGCAGCGGCTTGAGGGCGGCGTACTCCGGGCAGTTCCAGAAGTGGTCCGCCGACTCGACGTCGGGGAACGCGATCAGGTGCCAGCGCCCATGGGTCTCGCGTCCCTCCAGTGCCCGGCCGCGCCCTGCGCGCACGAGGTAGCGACCGCCGAACCGCTCGATCAGCCCCGGCACGGCGTCGCGGTAGGT
>JACDHN010000419.1 GCA_013821025.1 Acidimicrobiia bacterium
AGCCGGTTCATCGCCGCGATCACCTGTTGCCGCTCGACATCGGTCACGACGGTGTCCTCTGGCCCCGGTTCGGCCGCCGGGCGCCTGCCGCCGACGCGCAGGGCGAGGCGCGCCTGGCGTCCCAGGGTGCGTCGCTGGTTGCGGGCCGTGTTGGCGACGATGCGGAGGAACCACGGCTGGAAGGGTCGTTCGGGATCGACGGTGCCGATGGCGCGCCACGTCCGCTCGGTCGCCTGTTGCACCACGTCTTCGGCTCCATCCAGCGTGCCCAGCACGACCGTGGCGATCCGGAGCGCAGCCGGTCGGTGGCTGGCCATGAGCCCACCGAAGGCGTCGCCGTCGCCGGCGACGGCCCGGCGCACGAGGTTGATCTCGACGAGTTCGATACGCCCGTCCTACTCGCCCAGCAGGTACGCGACCAGCACATCGATCTCGGCTTCGCTGAGGGCGAGCGTCGGCATCCCCGTGGTGGGTCCCTGGGGTCCCTCGAACGTAGGGGAGATGAAAACACCTGGCGAACGCATCGACTCGGCGAGATACTGCTCGGCCGATTGCCCCGGCTGGCGCGTCCCTGCCCACGTCGATGCCTTACGCAGATTGGGGAAGCCCATCATCGCCGACGTCGAGTCGGGTCCGGTGTGGCACGTAGCGCACCCCTTGGCCTGGAACAGCGACGGCCCGTCGAGCAGCGTTGGCACCGCCGCCGCCGGGCGAGGAGTCGGACCGTCGTCGACGAGCATCGTCACCACGGCCACGCCGGCGGATAGCACGGCGCCGACCGCCGCCCAGGGGGTCCAGATGCTCACAAGCGTTGGGCGACGGACCGGCGCCGACGGCTCCTGACGAGGTCGACGGCGACGATCAACCCCAGCCCGAGGGCTGAACCGACTGACAGCCACTGCACCACGTCGAGCCACGACCGGTCCCCGCCGCTGTCGGTCGGGGGAGCCGTCCCTGCAGGGCTGCCAGCGCTGATCTCGATGGCGCCGAGGCGCTGTGTTCCGAAGGTGCCCTGGCGGACCTCCCACTCGTACGACCCGGCGTCGGGCACGACCACGCTCGCCACGTAGTGGCCGATAGCGCCCTGCGCCTCCGCCGCGAAGAATTCGATGTCGCCCGCAGCGTCGAAGGCGATGCCGACGTCGGCAGTCCCGAACTCCGTGAGGTCGACCGGGGTGACGCCGTGCTGGCGGACCGTGAAGCCGATGTCGGCCGTCTCGCCCGGCTCAAGCGGGGGGAGCGGGTCGAGCGTGCTCGTCGCCCAGCCGCCTCTGGCTCCGGCGGCGCCTGCAGGCACGAGTGACAGTGTGACGAGGACGCCGATGACGAGGGCCAGGATGCGTTTCATGACCTTCCTACACCGGCCGTGCGGAATCGGTTCCTCCGACGGGGGAGGAGACTGCCAGGATCGGCCCATGACGATCGACGACGGACCGGCCAGCGACCGCGTGCGCCTGCGGCGGGGGGCGAACAACGGCGTGTACGAACGCCAGGCCGTGCTCGACGTGCTCGACGCCGGGTTGATCGCCCACGTCGGGGTCGCCACGGATGACGGTCCGATCGTGATCCCGATGGCCTACGGCCGCTCGGACGACTCGCTGTACCTGCATGGATCGGTGGCCAATGCCGCCTTGCGGGCGGCCGACGGGACCGATGTGTGCGTCACCGTCACGGTCATCGACGGCCTGATCATCGGCCGCAGCCCGTTCCACAACTCGATGCAGTACCGATCGGTCGTCGTGCGGGGACGGGCTCGCCGCCTGCAGGACGACGCCGAGCGCGTTGACGCCCTGCGACGTGTGAGCAACCACGTGGTGGCGACGTGGGACCAGGCGCGTCCACCGACGGCCGACGAGCTGCGGCGCACGATGGTCATCGCCGTGCCCCTGCTGGAGATGTCGGCCAAGGTGCGAACCGGTGGCCCCGTGGACGAGCCGGAGGATCTCGACGGTCGGCATTGGGGCGGCTCGGTGCCGATCACCTCCACGTTTGGTGACGCCGTGCCATCGCCCGACCTCCGTCCCGGGGTCGGGGTGCCGTCGTCGGTGGCCGCGCTCGACGGGACCGCCGTGCACGGGTTGACGACCCGGCCTTGACGCTCCGGGTACGTTCTCGGACGTGACATCGAACGGGTTTGGCATCGACATCGGTGGCAGCGGGATGAAGGCGGCGCCGGTCGACCTGGCGACGGGGGAACTGGTCGGGGAGCGCTACCGGATCTCGACGCCTCAGCCGGCCACCCCGGCGGCGATGGCAGATGTCGTGCGGCGCCTCGTGGAGCACTTCGAGTGGCAGGGTCCACTCGGGGTGGCGTTCCCGGCCGTCGTACGAGACGGCGTCGTCAGCAGCGCTGCCAACGTCGACAAATCGTGGATCGGCACCGACGCCGACGCCGTCTTCACCGAGGCCGCCGGCTGCGACGTGCACGTGATCAACGATGCAGACGCCGCCGGGATGGCTGAGTTGCGCTACGGCGTGGCGGCAGGTCGCAAGGGTGTCGTGTTGATGCTCACGTTCGGCACAGGTATCGGGT
>JACDHN010000420.1 GCA_013821025.1 Acidimicrobiia bacterium
CGTCACGAACGTGCTGAACGACGTCACCGTCGGTCTCGGCGTAGCTGCCGGAATCGCGGCGAATGTTTGCGATGTCAACGTTGCTGCCGTGATCGCAGAGATTCGGGACACCGGAACGTCTTCCTGCACCAGCGATGGAGGCACCCAAACCGTGACCATTACCCAGAACCGAAGGAAGTAGTTCAAAGCGTCGTGGCGTAGCAACCTTGGACTCAGGCGAGTCCAAGGTCGCTGCGCCTGTACGCGCACGCGGTCCAACAGAGCGTGCGTCAACCGTTCACGAATGCCGGGCCCCGCTGTCGATCCGCCGTCGCAGCAGGGGCCTGGCCGCGCCCGGAGACAACTCACTCTGTTCATGTTCGCAGGCACACCCAACAGAGCCGGGCACCTGTACACGGCTCAGCAGATCGCCGAGAGCTCGTCTGCGGTGAGTAGTGTGGGCCGACGCCCCGAACCCGGCGCGGAGAGGATGATGGGATGCGGCTCCTGGTAGGGCTCGTCGTGGTGGCCGCGATGGCTGGGTCAACGACGAAAATCGAAGCGCGTGAGCGGCCGGTCGGTCCTCCCGAGACGCTGTCGTCCGAACGTCCAGTGTCCCGTGACCAGTCGGTGGAGTCCGAGTTCCCCATCGACTTCCTCGGGGTGTTGTACGAAGGCGACGTCGAGGGCGGAGTAGTGCGGTTCCGCCACGACGGGCGTTGGGGACCGTGGGTCGAGCTGCAGGATGACGGCGTCGAGGTCGCCGGTCACTGGGCCAGTGGGCTCGTGTCCGGTTCGGACGCCGAGGCGTATCAGGTCCGCGTGCCCAGCGGTGCTCGCTCTCCTCGGGCCGTTGTGATCAATACGACGGACGGACCGTCCCAGCCGACGACGTCAAGCGCAGCAGCCTGTTCGGATGCGACTGCCGTGGTGACACGCTGCGAATGGAGTGCGGACGAGTCCATGATGACCTGGGCGCCGGAGTACCACCCGACCCAGAAGTTGACCGTTCATCACACGGCGACGATCAATGGTGACGCCAATCCGGCCGCGACCGTGCGGGCGATCTACCGGTACCAGGCCGTGGACCGTGGGTTCGGTGACATCGGCTACCAGTACCTCATCGACGAATCGGGACGGGTGTACGAGGGCCGGTATTCTGGTACGGACAGCTATCCGGCTCACGGCGCGAAGGGCGGAAACGTCGTGACCGCAGCCCACGTCGGAGGGTTCAATTCTGGCAACACGGGCATCGCCCTGCTCGGGACCCTGACGTCGCGCGAGCCGGCGCCGGCGGCGCGAGGGGCCCTGGAGGACCTGCTGGGTGAGCTCAGCGCCCGTCACGGCATCGACCCGCACGGCTCGTCGGAGTATGTGAACCCGGTCAGCGGAGCGACGAAGATGGTGGCGAACATCTCCGGGCACCGGGACTGGGCGGCGACGGAGTGCCCGGGCGGGACGCTCTACGCCCGGCTCCCGGCGATTCGGGACGCCGCAGATACGGTGGCGCCCGTCATCACCGGGGTCGCGGCGTCCCCCGGGCGCAGGGGCGCCACCGTTCGATGGGTGACCGATGAGGCTTCGACGAGCCTGGTCAAGTACCGGCGCCGCGGGGTATTGGCGTGGACATTCACAGCTCGCGACACGACGCTCACCACCAGCCACACGACGGCCATCGCCGGGCTTGCTCGCCACACGACCTATGAGTACCGGGTGCAGAGCGCGGACGTCGTGGGCAACACGAGGACCGGCAAGGTCGCCGCCTTCACGACGAGGTAGTCACGCGAGTTCTGGTTTGGCGCGATGCCGACGATGCTGGGCAGACTGGTGGCGTCAGCACCGACACCGCCACGTTCACGACGATCCCGGTCATCGACCTTGCCGCATGGCGCGGCTCGGCGGTGGAGCGGGCCGCGTTTGCCGACGACCTGCGCCGGATCTGCCACGAGGTGGGCTTCTTTCACATCGCCGGCCATGGAGTGCCGGACGACTTCGTGGACCGCTACTTCGATGCGCTGCGATCGTTCTTCGCCCTGCCCGAGGAACAGAAGGCCGGCATCGACAAGCGAAGGTCGCGCCACTTCCGCGGATGGGAACGCGTCGGGGCCGAGCTCACCAACAACCGCCCGGACCACCGGGAACAGCTCGACGTGTCCGCCGAGAACCCCGTGTATCCACCCGACATCGAACCGCCGTACCTACGCCTCGATGGACCGAACCAGTGGCTGCCAGAGGTTGTGCTTCCAGGCTTCCGCGCCCTCGTCGAGGAGTTCTTTACGCGCATGGGCGTGCTCGCCGACGAGCTGATGGGCGCCTTGTGCGCTGGTCTCGGCCTCGACGAGCACCATCTGCGCGACGTCTTCGGCGAGCGTCCGCTGCCATTCGCCAAACTGATCAGTTATCCACCCACGCCATACGGGGGGGCCGGTGTGAACGCGCACCACGACGCCGGGTTCCTCACCATCCTGCTGCAGCACGGTGTCGCCGGCCTCCAGGCGCTGAACCCGCTTGGCGAGTGGATCGACGTCGAGCCTCGGTCCGACGCCTTC
>JACDHN010000421.1 GCA_013821025.1 Acidimicrobiia bacterium
TGTGATGGCGTCTCGGAGAGCGTTGGCGACACGGTCGCGTCGGGACTCGCTCGGTAAGCGTGGCAATTGGGTGGCGCTCATAGGACCTCCTTATCTGATCACGGCCTGGAGCGCTGACACCCGTCGTCGAAGATCGGCACTGTCTTCGCCGGTCGACGATGCGGCGCCGAGCCCGCCGCCGATGCCTACGGCGATTGCTCCGGCCGAGATCCAGGCGGCTGCGTTGCTCGCATCGATGCCGCCGGTTGGCATCAGTTCGAGCCCCGGGAACACGGCGGCGACCCCACGCAAGTAGCCGGGTCCGACCAGATCGGCAGGAAACAGCTTGGTGAGCCGCACTCGGGAGGTGACTGCCTGTTGCATCTCGGTCGGAGTCAGCACGCCCGGCACATAGGGCATCCCGATATCGGCGGCGGCGCGAACCACGTCGTACGACCAGCCTGGGGAGACGGCGAAGTTCGCACCGGCGGCGTGTGCCGCTCGCAGCTGTTCGCCGTCGGTGACAGTGCCGGCGCCGACGAGGATCTCCCGGTCGTGATCCCGGCGTAAGCGCCCGATCACTGCTGCCGCGCCGGGCGTAGTGAACGTGATCTCGACGATGCGGACCCCATGCTCGATGAGCACCATCGCCGCTCGCAACGCCTGGTCCTCGGTTTCACGACGAATCACGGCAACGAGTCGTTCGCATCGCAGACGATCGATCAGCCCGGCCGTCGGGTCGTCACTGCTATCCATGGGTTGCCTCTGTGCCGACGTGATCGCCGCGGACACCGATCACCTCGGCAGCGCACTCGTGTGCCAGGTCCAACGCTCGCTCGTGGGGCAGATGGCGCAGCCAAGAGAACAGGTAGGCGCTCACGAAGGCGTCGCCAGCTCCTACGGGATCGATGACGAGACGCCGATGCGCCGCCTGCTGCACCACAACCCCGTCGGGCCGTACAACGGCGGCGGTGGAGCTCTCGTGGACGATCACGGTCGCCGTCCGGCGCGGCGGCAGCCGGCGTGCCAATTCCGGGGGGTCTGCGGTCCCGAACAACGCGCACGCCTCCGCCTTGGAGGTGAAGATCAGATGGGCAGCATCGATCAGCGGTCCGAGCACGGCACCCGGTGACCGATCCCCGAGCAATCCCGGTCGAATGTTGGCATCGAACGAGATCGGCACGCCGTGCGCAACGGCGTGAGCGGCAAGGCGGTTCACAAGGTCCTCGCACGCAGGCGAGATCATCGCCGTGATGCCGGTCAAGTGAAGGATGCGGCACGACAGCAGGAGGTCGACGTCGAGATCCGCATAGGTCATGCGGCTCGCCGCTGATCCGCCCCGGTAATAGAACGCTGTGGCGTCCTCGGAGTCGGAGAGCTCCTTGATGTAGAGCCCGGTCGGGGCATCGTCGTCGATCGTGGCGCCTGACGTGTCGACGCCGTGGCGCCGCAATGTTCGCAGCCCCTCGCGCCCGAGTGGATCGGCACCGACATGACCTGCCCAGGCGACGTTGCATCCGAGGCGCGCCAGCCCGATCGCCACGTTGACCTCGGCCCCACCGACGCTCTTTTCGAAGTGCGTGACATTCTCGATCGGTCCGACCGTCATGGGAGTGAGCACGCCGAGCAGCTCACCGATGGTTGCCACGTCGAAGCGCGGTTCAGACGCCATGGATCCCCAGGTCGCTCGTGCCCCACCGAGCGACGGCGTCGAGGTCGAGGCAGACTCCCAGGCCAGGAGCGTCGGGGATCTCGAGCATGCCGTCGGCATCGAGGCGGAAGCCGGGAACGGTGAGCTCGTCGATGTACGGCGACCCGGTCTTGTACTCGACCAGGTCGGTCAACGGAAGGGCTGAGGCGAGGTGCAGGTCGGCAACGAGCCCAACCGCTGTGTTCCATCCGTGAGGGATGAGGCGGGCGCCGAACTGATCGGCGGTCCAGCCGATCCGCCGGGACTCGCTGAGCCCGCCACCCTTTGTGGTGTCTGGCTGCACGATGTCGAATGCCCCCGCCTGCAGGTAACGAGCGAACTCCTGGCGGCGGGTCAGTACCTCGCCGCCGGCGATCGGCACGGGCGCGAATCGGCGCAGTTCCGTGTAGCCATGCAGGTCATCAGGGGGGAGTGCTTCTTCGAACCAGGCGACGTCGTAGTCGGCCAGCATTTGCGAGGTTCGCAGCGCCCACTTGTAGCCGTGTGGCCAGTGCGCGTCGGAGGCGCCGGTGTCGACGGCGAGTATGGCATCGGGCCCGACGGCTTCGCGGGCCGAACGCACGATGGTGTCATCCATCTGGGCGCTGTGCCGCCCGAATGGCCCCCAGCCGATCTTGAACGCGCGGAACCCGAGTGACCGCCATCGTTCCAGCTCGTCGCGCATCGGGGCAGGATCGTCCGCCAGGATCGAGGCGTACGGCTGAACGCGGTCCCGATACCGACCACCCAGAAGACGACCGACCGGCTGCCCGGTGGCCTGCCCGAGCAGGTCCCACAGGGCGATGTTGATTCCGCTGATGGTGTGGGTGATGGTGCCGCCACGGCCGAACCAGAA
>JACDHN010000142.1 GCA_013821025.1 Acidimicrobiia bacterium
GCGGCCGTTGCGCGTGCGCGATCGTGTGAGCTGGGGATACTCGAGGGATGCGCTCGAAGTGCGCAGGTTTCCGCGCGGGTTTCTGCGCGTCCCACACGATGGCCAGGACTACGCGCGGCCATGACGAATCGCACTTTGCGCGTCCTAGCGTGTCGCTCCCTGCTTTGAGTCGCTGCGACTCATAGGCTGACCGCCGCCTTCCGGACGTCGTCGTCCTCGGGCAGGAGTCCGCCGACCGAGGAGACGTCGACGCGGTGGGCGAGGAGTTCCCCCAGTTCCAGCCGGATCTGGCAGGCACGTGCGAGCGCCCGTCGCAAGGCGCCCCACCGACTCGCCGTCAGCCACTGAGTGCTGCCAGGGCCGTCGATGTCGTCGGTCATGATGGGGGACGTGCCGCTGGACCTACCGGTCGCGAGCGCTCTCATCGGGCGCGCTGCCGAACTCGATCGGCTCGCCGCGCTGACGGGGCTCGACGACAAGGAGCCACGAGCCGCCGCCGTCCTGCTGTCCGGTGATGCGGGCATCGGCAAGACGCGCCTGATGTCCGCACTTCGCGCCCTACCACGCGATCTGGCCGGTTGCTGCTGGTGCGCCTCGATCAGCTCGACGAGTCGGCCAGTCAGGTCGTCCGGGTCGCCTCGGCCGCCGGGCGGGGCATCGATCACGACGTGCTGGCAGAGGTGGCCGGGCTCGACGGGATCGCTCTCGAACACGGCCTGCGCAACGCGGTCGAACGGCGCGTGCTGGTTCCCGCCGGTCCGGACAGCTGCGCCTTCCGGCATGCCATGCTCGGCGAGGCTCGCACCGTTGCGCGCCGAACACCTGCGGCTGCGCTGGCTGGTGGGCACCGACGTTCCCGACGAGCGAGAGTTCGTCCAGACATGGGAACAGACGGTGGCGGCCTTCGAGCGCTACCCCCATGTGTTCGAGCACGCCCGCTCGCAGACGCGGCTGGCGGCCGTCTTGCGGTCGACGGGTGAGGCCGGACGCGCCCGTGAAGACGCAGAGTCCGCTCGCGACAAGGCCCGACGGCTCGGCGCCGCTCCGCTGCTCGCCGAGCTGGAGGCGCTCGTCCCCGTCGCCGCAGACCGGCGCCATGCATCCCGTCGCCCCGACGAGGCGCTCACCCCCCACGAGCAGGAGGTGCTGGCGCTCGTCGCAGAGGGACGGAGCAACCGGGAGATCGCGGACCGGCTCTACATCAGCGCCAAGACCGTGAGCGTGCACGTGTCGAACATCTTGTCCAAGCTCGCCGCCGGTGGCCGCACCGAGGCCGTCGCCATCGCCCGGCGCCGCGGCCTGCTGAAGGATTGAGATCTGCGATCGACGCACAGACCGCTGGCGCCATCGGTGTGCACAGCCATGCATGAACGCTGAACGTCAGGATGTCCCGACGTTCGGGATGAGCGGAGCCGAACTCCGTCGCCCGCTACTTCCCATGTGCTCCTCGAACCAGGTGAACAGCTGACGCAGGATAGGTGCTATCAGGAAAACGCATGGTGAATTGCAGGTAACATCTCCGGCATGTTGAGTTACCTCGACCCCGGTACCGGGGGCATGATCGCCGCAGCGTTCGCCGGCGGAGCTGCCGGCTTCGGCGTCCTGATCCGCATGTACGGCCACCGGATCGCAGGCGTGTTCTCCAAGAAGCATCGTTCCGAGGCCGCGGCGGCCCGCGCCCGGCTCGTCGGTGACGCCGAGGACTGACCCGGCCGTCGACGACGCACCGGCCGACGCATTGCCCGCGCCCGACCCCGGTTCGTTCCGGGACCCGCTGTCGCGAGTGTTCGTCCAGGACGGGGTGGTGCTGCGTGCACTGTCGCCCGACGCGCTGGCCGACTATCGGGCTGTTGCTGACACTACGTTCTTCCAGGCGGCCCTGGAACGGGGAGATGTGGTCGGGACCCGCCTGGTCGACGAGCCCGTCGGCCTGCCCGGCGAGTGGGCGGGCATGTTGCGACACGACCTCGTCGAGGTGCTGAACTATCCCTACGAGTGGTCGTTCGAGATGCTGCGCGATGCGGCCCGGCTGCAGCTCTCCCTCGCCAGAGGCGCTCTCGCAGAAGGCCTGATCACGAAAGACGCCTCTTCGTACAACGTGCAGTTCGTCGGGACCAAGCCGGTATTCATCGATGTCGGGTCGTTCGAACGGCGCCAACGGGGTCAGCCGTGGGCGGGGTATCGCCAGTTCTGCGAGCTCTACCTGAACCCCCTCTATGTACAGGCCATGCGGGACATCGCCTTCCAAACGCTGCTGCGCGGCAGCGTCGAGGGCATCTCACCGGCGACCGCCGCCGCACTGCTGCGCGGTACGGGCCGCTTCCAGAAGGGCGTGTTCACGCACGTCAGGCTGCACGCAAGAGCCGAGCGGCGGTATGCCGACGCCGACCGCGAACGTGACGTCAGGGCCGAGCTCATGCGCGCCGGCTTCGGGCCGAAGGTGATCGACGCCCAGCTGCGCAACCTGGAACGCGCCGTCGAGGCGTTGTCGTGGAAGCAACAACGGTCCACATGGTCCGACTACGGCGAGCGTGCCCACTACAGCGAGCGTGATCTCGACGCCAAGCAAGAGTTCGTCGCCGAGGCCGTGTCCGCCATCGGGGCGCCGGACACGGTGCTCGACCTCGGCGCCAACGACGGACGGTTCTCGCGCCTCGCCGTCGCGGCGGGAGCGCGCTCTGCGGTCGCCGTCGATTCTGACGACGTGGTGGTCGACCGGCTGTACCGCGACCTGCGCGCAGACGGCGAGCGGCGGATCCTCCCGCTGGTGCTCGACCTGGCCGACCCGTCGCCGGCCATCGGATGGCGGTCCCGGGAGCGCCCGTCGTTCGTGGAGCGGATCCGCCCCGACCTGACACTCTGCCTGGCCGTTGTCCACCACCTGGCGCTCACCAACAACGTGCCGCTGGACGAGATCGTTGCCTTCCTCGCTGACTTCGGGGCGCCGGTGGTGGTCGAGTTTCCCCACCGCCACGACCGGATGACGAAGCGGCTGCTCGCCCGCAAGCGATCCGGCCTGTTCGACACGTACGACATCCCAGCATGGGAACGGGCGCTCGAGCGCCGCTTCGTCGTGCGCCAGCAGGCGGTGCTGCCGAACGGCACACGCACGCTCTATCACTGCGACGTGCGCTGACGTCCGGGGTCGTCCGGCGATGTCGAACGTCCTCAGGCATCGTCGACGGGTCGTAGTACGACGGCGCTGCCGGACCTGGCGTCGGCCGCTCGCTCCACCTCGTAGACCCTCACGTCGTTGCGTCCGCTGCGATACAGATCGGCGACGAAGCCGAGGAACGACCACCCGTCGTCATCCGGGCCGTACCCGCCGATGACCCCCGCGAGGCGGCCGTTGACGGCGACCAGCAGCTCCGGCGGCTCGGCCGGCCCCTCGACGGTGCCGCTGAGCGCGAACGGCATCGTGCCCGACTCGGTGGGCAAGGCGTCGAACAGATCGTCCTGGTTGAACGACATCGTGTACTCGCTGGGGTCACCAACGGTGAGGTCGTCGATGTGGCGGCCGACGAGGTCACCGTTGGGGCCGACGGCGGCGAGGTCGATCCACGTGTCGCCGCTGGGGAAGTCGCCCCGTCGGGCGACGGCGATGTCGACGGCTGTCTGCACGTCCGTCGACACGAGCGACGGCGTGTGCGCCTCGGTCCCGTCATAGAGGGAGTGCCCGTCGAACGTCCAGTCGACCTCGGCGTCCAACAGGTCGACGATCGATGGCAACACGTCGATGGTCTGAGCGCTGGCGTCGACGGCCACACCTTGCTGCTGCCCGGGAGCCTTGATGAACAGCGGAACCCGGTATACCTCCTCGCGGTTGGTGTCGGCGATGCGCATGCGACCGAGGTCGGGCGGAGTCAGATTCGACCCGTGGTCCGACGTCACGACGAGCAGTGTGTCGTCCCATGTGGGCAAGCCGCGCAGCCGATCGAGCAGATCGCCGATCAGACTGTCGACGGCACCAACCTGCATGCTGTGCAGCTGGTACTCCATGCGGTTCTCGAAGTCGTACGCCGGGACGTCGGGATCGGTGATCAGCTCCGGGAGGAACGATGTGCTGATGCCGGTCCGCGACAGCACCCACGGACGGTGGGGGAGCGCCACGTGCACGAAGTGCACGGCGGGCTCCGACGTCATCAGGTCGATCTGCTGGCGAACGATGCCCGCCTGACCCAGCGGGCTGCGCTCGTCGGCGCCGAGACCCTGCCATCGCGAGTAGGCCTCCTCGATGTACTCCCGTTCGCCGTCATTCCGGTCATCTCCGTCATCTCCATGGTCGTCGCCACTCTCGTCGCTGCACGGCGACGTGGGGTCGGAACCGACACCACCGTCGTTGTCGGCCCCGAAGTCGCCCCAGGAATTGTCGATCGGTGTCAGCCCGTCCCGCAGCGCGCCGGGGAGCACCCGGTGGCCGTACACGATGGAGGCGTCCCGCAACGCCTGCGACAGTGGTTGTCGTTGCTGGGCCGTCTCGCAGATCGACGGAGGGCACAGATCGGTGACCGACTCGTAGCGGAGCACTGGGACGTCCTGTCCGAGCAACGTCAACAGGTTGCGTGGATGGTCCGCATAGATCGGGAGCGCACCGTCGTCGCCGAGGCGACCGTCGAGGATCGAGGGCACGGCGCGAGGTGTGAGGTTGTGTGGGCTCGAGGCGTTGCGGAACCAGCTGCTGACCGATGCCAGCTCGGCGAAGCCCGGGTACCGGTCGGCGTTGATAGTGCCGTCGGCCCGCATGATCGTCGCCGCAGGGAACTCGTCGAGCACCAGCACCACGACCGGCCCGCGCAGCTCGGGGACCTGCACCGAGCCGAGATCGTCCCCAACGCTGGCTGCGACCAGGTCGGACGTGCGGCTGGTGAACATGAACATGCCGAAGAAGGCGAGGTTAGCGGCGGCCAGGTAGGACGCGAGCAGCCGGAACCCCTGCGTCCGGATCACCAGTAGCGCCACGGCGACACCGCCGAGCAACGCCAGTGGCAGGACGAGCGCCACCGGATCGAGGCCGAGCGAGCGGATGACGGCCAACACCAGCGCCGCGGCGAACAGTCCCGCGACGGCGGCGAACGCCACATCACCCGCTCGCCGATCGATGGCCCCGGCGACGCCGACCACGGCCGTGCCGGCGATCGGGGGCAGCAGGGTGACGATGAGCGCGAACCACACGATCTGCCCACGGCTGTAGTCGCCGGCGACGAAGAATTCGGGGTTGTTGCCGAACAGGTCGAGCAGCGGTTGGGCGACCGCCAACCCGCTCAGCCCGAGGATCACCATCGCCCGCCCGGCGAGCATCCTCGGCAGGCGAACGCTGGCAGGGGCTTCCTCGTATGCCATGGCGACGTCGGACACTACCGGTGCAGCCGGCGGCTTGGTGGTCGGTCCGTGTCGACCGGCCGGCGGTCATCCCAGGCGACACGTGTAGGCGCCGTACGCACCCCGCCGGTACCTGCGATCGAGGATCTCGAACGCCGTGCGCTCCAGCATCGGCTCCAACACCCAGCTGTAGGGCTGTAACGAATCTCCACCGCTTCTCCACCGGTCCTCCGCGATCTGCGGCACGCCCAGAACAACGCCTCGGCAGGAAGTCGCGATCCGCGCCGAACCGCCATCCTCGGTGGCGTGTAGCAAGCGAATGAGGCGCTCGAGTGCTTGCTGCAGCGAGCGCGCCGGATTCGGCGTTCGGCGTGGCCGACACCGTGCGGATCGGCGTGGCCTTCGGCACGGCCGCGACTGGCAACCGCTCGGCAGGCCGCCCACCGAACCGCGGCCAGCGACCTTCGGTAGCGCGGCAGTGCCGGCAGCAGAGGGCGCGTGGGCCTGTGCTATTCGGGGATCGTCTTCGGACACCCTGGAGCCGGCTGACGTGCGCCGCGTGCCGGCGGTAGAGGACGCGGGGCGTCGGGACACTGAGGCGTTGTTTGCGGATGCCCGGCGGTAGGGCCTTCGGTGCGCCGAACCAGGATGCGAGAAGCGGGCCACCGGGTCGCGGTCATCAGTCGAGCCGGCACCCGGCCCCGAGAGCGCAGCGCCCGAGCCGATATGGCGCTCCCGACCGCGCGGCGCAGACGCCGGCGCGCTCGACGGCGCAGCAGGCGAGGCCGTGCGTCTGCAAGACAGCGGCGTGCGTGTAGCGCAAGGGATGCGCGTCAGAGGAGGGCGGCTGTCGCGATGGCCGGAGAGATGATCGAGCGTGTGCTCGGAGCGGCCGCGCTCTCCGCCGACGCCGTACATGATCTGAACCCGTTCGGGCCGACGCGGCATGCTGCGTCGACGAACCAGTCGAACAGGCGACCCGGTTCGTCGGGACAGGCGGCGATCCACAGGGCCCGGGTTGTCCGGCTGAGGTGACGCAACCACGCGGGAGGGTAGTCGAGGTTGAAGTCGCCCCCCCATCCGCGCTGGCAGCGATGTCGGGCCGGGACTGGTCCACGGTCCGCTCCGTTTCTTCCTCGATTCGATGTACTGACCGGTACAGAATACCTCAGGTGGTGAAGCTGGCGAAGCGCGCAAGAATCACATCGACGGCACGTCGCATCGGCTCGGCGTCGCGCCTCATCGTCGACAGAAGGTAGCCGCCCTGGATCGTCGCCATCGCCTCCCCGGCCAAGCGCCACGGGTCGGCGTCGGGGCGCAGCTCACCCCGCTCCTGGAGCGCCGCCAGGCCGGTCGCCAGCCCGTCCTCCCACTGTGAGAAGGCCCCCGCCGCGATCATGCGCAGTCGGTCGTCACGGTCCACCATCTCGGCGACCAGGGAACCGAGGGGACAGCCGCCACGAAAACCGCGGTCCTCATGGGCCCCGAGCATGGCCTCGAGCCAAACCTCGATCCCGCCCCAGGTGGCCACATCGAAGCGCCGCTGCTCGGCCAGCACGCGCTCCAGCTGGCGGCTCAGGACGGCCGCCACAAGGTCCCTCTTGTTCGAGAAGTAGTGGTACATCTGGCTCTTGCCGGCGCCTGACTCGGCGAGCACCTGATCGAGGCTCGTGGCGTCCACGCCCTGCAGGTGCATCAGCCC
>JACDHN010000422.1 GCA_013821025.1 Acidimicrobiia bacterium
GGTGTACCCGGTGGGGACGGCCTTCGGCGGGCCAATGACGGGATCGAACACCGGTGCGTCGTGCAGGTGCTTCTCGTCGTCATCCTCGGCCGGCGGGTACCCGCGGCCTTTCTGCGTCATGACGTGCACGACGATCGGCCCCTCCGCCGACAGCTGGACGGCGTTGGCGAGGGCGCGCTCCAGCTCGTCCACCCGGTGCCCGTCGATCGGCCCCACGTAGCGGACGCCGAGCGCTTCGAAGAACGCAGGAGGCTGCAGGAACTCGCGCACGCCTGCCTTGAACGCCTCGATGGCGCGTTCGGCCGGTTCGCCGACGACGGGGAGGTCTCGCAGGAAGTCCTCGATGCGGCGTTGGCGACGCACGTAGACCGGGTTGAGCCGGATGTCGGCGAGCGCATGGGCCAGCTTCTCGGTGATCCGCCCGCCGGGAATGCGGGGCAGCTCGCCGGTCACGGCAGTGTCGGGCGGCGGCACCCCGCGGCGCTCGTGGCTGGCGGAAAGGTTGGAGACCGTCGGTGCGTAGGAGCGACCGTTGTCGTTGAGCACGATGATCACGCGTTTGCGCCCGTGGCCCAGATTGTTGAGCGCCTCGTAGGCCATGCCGCCGGTCATCGAGCCGTCGCCCAGCACGGCCACGATGTGACGGTGGCCGCCACGCCCGGCGTCTCGAGCGATGGCCAGACCGTAGGCGTACGACAGGATCGTCGAGGCATGGCTGTTCTCGACGAAGTCGTGCTTGCTCTCCTCGCGCGAGGGGTACCCGGAGAGGCCTCCCGCCTGGCGCAGCTCGGCGAATCGCCCCTGACGGCCGGTCACGATCTTGTGCACGTACGCCTGGTGACCGGTGTCCCACAGGATCGCGTCGGTAGGGGAATCGAACGTGCGGTGCAGCGCCAGCGTCAGCTCGACGACGCCCAGGTTCGAGCCGAGGTGACCGGCGTTCTCGCTCACGGCATCGACGATGAAATCCCGGATCTCACCGCACAGATCGTCGAGCTCTTCGTAGCTGAGATCGCGGAGATCAGCGGGCTGCTTGATCCGTTCGAGCCACATGGGTACGCAGGACGCTAGCGGGTCGGCGCACCGACGCCCCGGCGACGGGCAGCTCGTGAGTGCGTCGGACGGGTCACTGTCGGGCGGTGGGATGCCGGACGGCGTCGAGCTGGCGTCGCTCCCAGCGGTGGTCCAGGCGCGTGTGGTTCCAGCGGTGGAAGCGCCAGCCGATCAGTGCCCCAACCGACAGGATGATGAGACCACCGACGCCGTCGATCCAGTAGTGGTTCGCCGTCACGATGATGCAGAACATCGTTGCCAGCGGGTAGGCGAACACGGCGATGCGTTGCCAGCGCCGGCGTAGCAGCGGCCACATGGCGATGGCACACCACGTCGACCAGCCGATGTGCAGGCTCGGCATCGCCGCGTACTGATTGGACAGCTCTGCCATGGCCTCGGAGTCGAACGACCACGGGCCTCCGTAGTCCTTCAGCGTGTCGACGAAGCCGAAGTCGCCCCCCGGCTCGTCGGAGCGCAGTTCGCTGGCGATGCAGGCACCGCCGAAGCGATCGCACGGCGCATCGAGCAGGCGCGGCGGCATCAGCGGCATCAGCGCGAAGCCGACGATGCCGAGCGCCGTCATGACCAGCAGCGTGTTGCGCCATTGTGGGAACACGGCCGGTCGCTTGATGTACAGCAGCACGAAAACGGCGATCGTGACGACGAAGTGCGCCGTTCCGTAGAACGTGTTCCAGAACTGGATGAACCAGCCGTAGGGCAGGAACAGCTCCTGCAGGGTCTCCTCGTGGTACAGACCGACGAAGCGCTCGAGTCGGATCACCAGCTCGGCGTTCGTGAAGGCTTGCTCCGGGATGCCGTCAGCGGCAATCCGAGCAGAGCCGAACTGGTTGCGGGTCCACGAGTAGATGACGTAGAAGCCGACGATGAGCGCCGCTTCCTTCCACCATCGCAGTCGGTGTGTGCGGTGCGGCAGAGCTGTCGCATCCGACACCTGCATAGGTCGCCAACATTACGCCCGATTACCGTTCCGCCGATGGGCATTGTGGACGGTCATGCCGGCGACCAGGCGATCGAGGCACTGGCGCGGTTCGGAGTCGACACCATCTTCACGCTGAACGGCGGGCACATCTGGCCGTTCTACGAGGCGGCCATGAGCCGCTCGGTGCGGCTCGTCGACACGCGCCACGAGCAGACGGCAACGTTTGCTGCAGAGGCGCTGGCCAAGCTGACGCGGCGGCCGGGGGTAGCAGCACTCACGGCGGGGCCGGGCATCACCAACGGTGTCTCGGCGATCACCAGCGCACACTTCAACGGCTCACCGCTCATCGTCCTGGGGGGCCGGGCGCCCTCGGGGCGGTGGGGCGCCGGATCACTCCAGGAACTGGACCACGTTCCGATCGTGGCGTCGATCACGAAGTCGGCGGCAACGGTGACCGATCCTGCGAGCGCAGGGACGATGGTGCATCAGGCGGCGGCGCTGGCG
>JACDHN010000423.1 GCA_013821025.1 Acidimicrobiia bacterium
ACCGCACCACCGACGACCACGACGACCGCACCACCGACGACCACGACGACGGTAGAGGTGTCGATCCCAACCCAGTCGGACCCGACGGTGTTGGGCATTCTGGATTCGAGCCTCGATCTGTCGAAGGCTCGAGATTACGTGGAGCAGGCCGGGCTGCGGGATCTGCTGGACGACATCGACGCTCCGGTGACGTTCCTGGTGCCGACCAACGACGCCTTCGAGGTGTTGGAAGCGAGCCCCGGCGGCTCAGACCTGCTGAACGACGACGCGAGGCTCCGTGAGCTGCTGGAACGGCACATCATCGGCCGCCGGGTGCTGACCGACGACCTGTTCGCCGACGAGGAACGGGAAACGATCGGTGGTGACGTGCTGGCGGTCGATCCTGAGAACGAGACCATCGAGGACGCCACGGTGTTGGCGCCAGATGTGGAAGACGGCAACGGCGTGGTGCACGCCGTTGATCGCGTGCTGCTGCCGTAGCACGCCCGCGTCGGGGAGTCAGGAGGTCAGCCCGAGTGCGGCGTGAATCTCGCCGAGCCCCGACAGCAAGGCGTCCGCACCGGAGGGGTCGAGAGCCGAGAACGGGCGCTGCATCATGTCGTCGGTCGATTCATCCACGCGAGCGAGCAGTTCGTGGTCGCGTGCCGCTACGTCCGGCGGGTCCGTCCAGCCGAACATCTCCCAGGCGTCTGGGCGGCGAATGTAATGAGCGACGCGAGGATCAAGCCCGTGGGTGATCATCGCCGCCAAGTGAGCGCTGCCCCTGGCCTCGCGAAGGCAGGCGACCAGGTGCATGGTCAGGCCCGGTGCGTCCTGTGGTTGAGGTTCGGCTTCGATTCCTGCGTAGAGCGCGAGGCCGGCCGGATCGATGGCGTCGTTGACGGCGCCGGCCGCAGCACAGAACCCGTCGAGGTCGAGCTCGCCGAGTTTCGAGCGGCCGAGCTCGGCGTTGCACTCGAGGTAGAGCCGGGCCGCATCGCGCGGCGGCATCTTCTCGCGTGACGACGTCCACATCTTGTCGACCAGCTCGGGGTTGAAGTAGCCGAAGGCGCTCGCCACCACCTGAGGTTCCACGTCGCCGAGCACCCCGCCCCGCCCGAGGAAGTAGAAGCGATACCCGCCAAGCCCGTGCTCCTTGCCGACGGCGAGCGTCTCAGGCGTGAAGTAGGAGGCGGAACCGATGGCGGCGATGAGGGGCGAACAGCGGACTGCCAACTCTCTGGGTGTCATCGTCCGGCAACGTAGCCTGGTGGGCTGTGGATCGACCGATCGGGATGTTCGACTCGGGCTTCGGAGGGCTGACGGTTGCCCGCGCCTTCATCGACTTGCTGCCAGCGGAGGACCTCGTCTACATCGGTGACACCGGCCGCTACCCGTACGGCTCCCGGCCGCTTGCCGAGGTGCGCAAGTTCGCAGAGGAGCTGGCGCGAAGTCTCGTAGACGACCACGGCGCCAAAGCGATCGTCGTCGCCTGCAACACGGCTGCGGCCGCCGGTCTCGATGACCTACGGGCGTCGCTGCCGGTGCCGGTCCTCGACGTGATCGAGCCTGGCGTGGCGGCCCTGGTACGAACCACCGTCACCGGACGGGTGGGCGTGATCGGCACCGTCGGCACCGTCTCGTCGGGGGCGTACCGCACGGCCGTCAGCTGCACAGGCGTGCCGGTACAGCTCACCAGCGCCGCCTGCCCAGGCTTCGTGGAGTTCGTGGAGCGCGGACAGACCGATGGCGACGAGGTGACCGTGCTGGCGGAGCGGCTGCTGGCGCCGGTGCGCCAGGCCGGCGTCGACTCCTTGCTGCTGGGTTGCACGCACTACCCGTTCCTCGCTCGCACCATCGCTGATGTGATGGGCCACGACGTGACGCTCGTGAGCAGCGCCGACGAGACCGCTTTCGCGGCGCAGCGCCTGCTCGGCGAGCGTGACCTGCTACGCACTCCCGACGGGCGCAGAGGCGAGCACCGCTTCCTGTCGAGCGGCGATCTCGACGCCTTCCGCCGCCTCGGCGCCCGGCTGCTGGGCCCCGAGCTCGACCACACAGAACCTTGGAACCAGGAGTCCGACATCCGATGACTTCCACGACGAGCACCACCCGCCCCGACGGTCGCCAGCCTGGCGACCTGCGCCCCGTCACGTTCGAGCGTGACTTCACCGAGATGGCGGCCGGCTCGTCACTAGTGTCGTTCGGCCGCACGCGAGTCCTGTGCACGGCGAGTGTCGACGAGGACGTGCCGCGCTGGATGCGCGGCTCGGGCAAGGGCTGGGTGACGGCGGAGTACTCGATGCTTCCGGGTTCGTCGCCCGAACGAGTTGGTCGAGAGGCGGCCAAGGGCAAGCAGAGCGGCCGTACCGTGGAGATCCAGCGTCTCGTCGGGCGGAGCCTGCGGGCCTGCTGCGACATGACACTGCTCGGGGAGCGTCAGGTGGTTGTCGACTGCGACGTGCTACAGGCCGACGGCGGCACCCGCACCGCCAGCATCTGCGGCGGCTTTCTGGC
>JACDHN010000424.1 GCA_013821025.1 Acidimicrobiia bacterium
GGACCGCGTCCACCGCCACGTTCGACAGCTCGTAGACCCGGTCGTCGCTGGCGTCGTAGCTCTCCCGAGTAACGATGGCCCGGTCGACGCTGGAGGTCGCTTCGCCGGCGAAGTCGTAGGTGACGGCCTCCGCGATGTGCAGGCTGCCGTCGGTGTTGACCCTGACCGTCGCGGAGTAGCCCTGGATCGCTGTGCCTGGTTCGGCCTCGAGCTGCGCAGACGCGGCGACGGTGGGAACCACAGTGAGGGCAGCCACGGCGCACAGGGAAGCAATCGTCCGTGCCCGCCGTTGCCCAAGACCAAGGACGGGCTGCCGTGACATCCCGCCAGGGTAGTCTGCCGCTCGGCGCACGACGCGCAGAACTCCCCGCACCACGAGGAAGGGAGGCAACCGATGTCCGAGTCCGAACCCACTCGGCCCTTGCCTCCCGCACGGGTCCTCCCACCGCCATCCCTGCGCCCCGGCCACTACTCCCAGACCGGCCGTTTCGGGCACCGCCAGGGTCGCGGCAACCAGGCTCCGTCGTACGCGGGCGTGCCGACGATCCCACGGCCACAGCAGGCGTACCGCGGACCGGCACAACCGCAGCCGTACGCCGGCCCAGGCCAACGGCCACCGGTCGGCCCGCCGGCCCAAGCGTCGTACCCGCCCCAAGGTCAGCACTACTACCCGCCCGACCAGTACACGCCGGGCCAGTTCGCTCCGCACCCCCATCAGCAGTACACGCCGTACGCCCCCCGCCCCGCCCCCTATGGCAACGCCCAACCCCATTGGGGCTACGGAGGATGGGCACCGCCTCCACCTCCGCGCCGACGCTCAGGCGGCCGGTTGGCGCTGGGCATGGTCGGAGTCAGCGCTGTCGTGTTCTTCGCCCTGATCGTCTTGAGCGCGGTCACCGGAGGCTCGCCCGGCAGCCAGAGCGACGTCGCCGTGGACCACTCGCCCGCACGGGCGTCCAACCCCAACACAGAGCCTGTGGACGCCAGCGATGCGACGGCCGTGCTCGAGCGCAACACGCTCTATCAGCAAGGGGGTCTGGCCAACGGTGTCTGTCCGGCACAAGACCTCGGAACTGCCAGCACGGAAGAGCAGACGCGATTCTACGAGGCCCTGATCACCTGCCTCAACGATGAGTGGCAGCCGGTCATCGAGAACGCCGGGTACGACTACGCCGACCCGGGACTCGTCGTCTTCGACGCGGCGATCACGACGCCGTGCGGAAGCTTCTCACCCGAGAACGGCCGGACCCTTGCGTTCTACTGCCCGAGCGACCAGGTGTTGTATGCCGACGTGCCTCAGATGCGCAGGTTCTTCGGCACCAACGACGTGGCCTATGCCATCGTCATCGGGCACGAGTTCGGGCATCACGTCCAGGAGGAGATCGGGTTGCTCACCGCGTTCGACGACTCGGTGTACGACGACTTCGACAACCGGCTCGAGCTGAGCCGTCGGGTCGAGCTCCAGGCGAGCTGCATGGGAGGGCTGTTCCTTGGCGCCATCGCGGCGAACTACCCGATCGACGAGACCAGGCTGCGTCAGCTGGACCGAGTGTCCGGTTCCTTCGGCGACGAGCCGGGCGCCGACGACGACCACCGCGACCACGGCTCCGGGGTGTCGAATCGCGAGTGGATCATGAAGGGTTACACCGACAACGACCTCCAGAGTTGCAACACCTTCTCGGCATCATCCGACGAGGTCGACTAGGGATAGCCGTGCGCCGCGCCGCCGCGCACGCCTTGCACCCGCGGCGCCACGCGATCGCCCCTTGGGCTACGTGGACGAGACGTCGACGTTGATGGTGTGCCAACCCGTCGCACCGTCAGGGACCACGTCGGCCAACGCGCTCGTCTGCGTGTACCCGGAGGTGTCCGTGGCGCGGACCGAGATGTCGTGCTCACCGCCCGTCGCCGACCATACGTGCGACCACTGGACCCAGGTGTCGATGGAGGGATCAGCGCCCAAGGTCGCGTCTGCCCACTCGCCGTCGTCGACCCTGACCTCGACCTTGGCGATGCCGGTGTGCTGGGCCCAGGCGATCCCGCCGATCGCCACATCGCCTGCCGCAAGGTCAGCTCCAGCCCTGGGGACGTCGATGCGCGACTGTGTCTTGACAGGTCCATCCTGAGACCAGCCGCGGTCGGTCCAGAACGCCGAGAAGTCAGAGAACCGGGTGACCTCCAGGTCGACGACCCACTTCGTCGCCGAGACGTAGCCGTATAGCCCCGGCACCACCATCCGCACCGGGAAGCCGTGTTCCGGCGTGAGGGGTTCGCCGTTCATCGCCACGGCGAGAAGCGCGTTGCGGTCGTCGGTGAGCGCGGCGAGCGGCGTGCCACACGTCCAGCCGTCCTCGGACGTCGACAACACAGCGTCGGCGTCGTTGTGGACGCCTACCTCTGCCAGCACGTCGGCGATCCGCACGCCGGACCATCGCGCGTTGGAGATCAGGTCGCCGCCGACTTCGTTGGAGACGCAGCACAATGTGATCCAGGCA
>JACDHN010000425.1 GCA_013821025.1 Acidimicrobiia bacterium
CTGACCCCCGACCACCTGACCGTGATCGGGCTCGCCGTCGGGATCGGCGCCGCGTTCGCCATCGGATCCGGATACCTGCAGCTCGGGCTACTGCTCGTGGTGCTGGCAGCCCTGCCAGATCTGCTCGACGGGGCGCTGGCGAAGGCGTCGAACGCGTCGAGCCAGCGAGGTGCGTTCTTCGACTCCACCATCGACCGGGTGACCGACGCCATCCTGCTCGGCGGCGTGGGCTGGTACCTGGCGTCGCAGGAGTCGGCGCACATGGCGATGCTGCCGTTCGCCGTGATGGCGGTGTCGTCCGTGATCTCCTACCAGCGGGCCAAGGCCGAGTCGCTGGGTCTGTCGGCCAAGGGTGGCCTGATGGAGCGGGCAGAGCGCATCGTGCTGCTGTGCCTCGGGCTGCTGTTCGAGCCGCTGCTCATTCCCGTCCTGTGGGTGATGCTGGCGCTCTCGGCCATTACCGCCGGGCAGCGCTTCGTGAAGGTCTGGAAGCAGGCAGCGGTCGCGCCGGTGACAGCCGCCCGCATCGAGATGCGCCGGTCACGGCGCCAGAGTCGCCGCGTCGCTCGCGTCGAACGCCGACGCACCCGCATCCCTCGTCGCCCCCGGTGAGGCTCGCTCTGTGACCGAACGCCCCGAGGGGCGCCGGCGCATCGCCGACGCGCTTGCCGTCGGCGGCTATCGCACCGGCGCCGTCGCCGCCAAACTGGTACCGGGTTTCATCGCCAACGGGCTCTCCTACCCGTTCGGAGCCGCAGCGAACATTGCCGGTCCCGAGCGCCGGTCGATGGTCCAACGACACCTCACGCGGATCGATCCCTCGCTCGAAGGTCCGGCGCTGCGGCGCGCGGTGCAGGACGCCTTCGATTCGTACGCCAAGTACTACATCGAGAGCTTCCGCCTATCGTCGCTCTCTGCGCGAACGGTCGAGCGCGGCATCGACGTCGAGGGCTACGAGCACCTCACCGACGGCCTCGACCGTGGCAACGGCGTCATCCTCGCCCTGCCGCATCTCGGGGGTTGGGAGTGGGCAGGGCGATGGGCGACCGACCAGGGCCACCCGATGACGGTGGTGGTCGAGCGCATCGAACCGCCGAAGCTGTTCGACTGGTTCGTCGACCTTCGCGCTGAGCTCGGGATGACCGTGGTGCCGCTCGGGCCACAAGCTGGCCGTGCCGTGCTCGAGGCGCTACGTAAGAACGAGGTCGTGTGCCTGCTCAGTGATCGCAACATCGGTGGCGGCGGCATCCCCGTCGAGTTCTTCGGCGAGCAGACCCGGCTGCCGGCGGGCCCTGCCACGCTGTCGCTGCGCACAGGTGCGCCGTTGCTGCCGACTGCCGTGTACTTCACGCCGCGCTCTGACGGTCACCTTGGCGTCATTCGCCCGCCGGTGACGCTCGAGCGGACGGGCAAGCTCCGTGACGATGTCGCTGCGGTGACCCAGGCGATGGCGCACGAGTTCGAACGCCTCATCCGCCGCGCCCCCAGCCAGTGGCACCTGTTCCAACCGAACTGGCCATCCGACCCTGGATATGGTGCAGAGCGGTAGGTGTCCCCGGTCAGCCGGGGGTGGAGCTCGACTGTGGGCGCAGGTCCATCTCGCTCACCGCGCCGCCTTCGATGCTGACCGCACAGATGTCTGCGCCGTCGGCGTCGAGCACCCAGTAGGTGCCCGACGCCAACTCGCAGAACAGCGCTGCCGCTACCTGGCCCGAACCCATGTCGCGGTTCCACACTCCCGTGTGGACCGACATGGCGGGATCCCGGTCGGACCGTAGGTACAGCTCGGTCCCGACCGTCGACCCGTCCACGAACACGACCAGTGCACCGATGTCGCCACCGATGTTGAGCGCCGGGGCACCACCGTGCACATGCGTGATCGACTCGAGCGGGTCGTGTTCGTGGTCGTGATCGTGAACCTCTCCAGGATCGTGCCGGTGAACGGTCACTTACCTTGCGGGAGACCCGACCTCGAGGGAGGCACTGAGTCGTAGCCGCTCACGGGGTGGTCCAGGTAGGGGAAGACGGAGAGGTAGGACACGTCGTCCAACTCCTGGGTGCCGTCCGTGATCAGGCCTGCCGCTTCGTCGGGTACGTAGGTCGGGTCGACGAGCGGAATGGTGAGTCCGGCGAGCGCCCGCAACTCGACCGTCGCGATGTCGTCGAACACGCGCCGCCCGTTGGGGAAGCCGGCGGCGTCGCCGGCGATGAGACCGTTGACGTTGGGATCCTCGCTCGGCGGGATGGCCATGTTCAGCCGCATCAGGTCGGCCTGGGTGGAACCCGTGGTGTTCTGGAAGCCTGGGACGATGCCCTCCGGGATGCCGGTGAGGAAGATGGCCAGCAGGTCGGCGCGATCGCCCGTGAAGGCGGCCAGGTTCGGGAAGACGTCCGGGTACAACACCGGCAGCAAGTTGGCCAGCTCCGGCCGCGCCACGAGCGGGGCGAACTCGGAGTCGTTCTCCGGATCGCTGCGGTTCCACT
>JACDHN010000426.1 GCA_013821025.1 Acidimicrobiia bacterium
GAGATCTCGGACGTCGGATCGAACGCCATCGACGACGTGGTGCCGTGCGTGGAGCACACGAAGAACGGCGTCAGTCCCGCCGCCACGTCGTCCTCGACGGCACGGAGCAGGGCGTCGGGGCGCATGGCGAAGGACTCGTCGTGGTCGATGATCCGCAGTCGTTGCGCGCCGATCCCGGCGATGCGCATGCCCTTGACGATGCTGGAGTGGGCCTGGTCGGTGCAGTATCCCACCAAGCTCGTGGTGTCACCGTCGGCGTTCACCCGGCCACCCGTGGCGCGCCAGCGCGCCGACAGGATCGCCACCAGCGTGGCCTCGCTGGCCGAACCCTGGATCACGCCGCCGCCGTCACCCGACGAGTCAAACCGCTCTGGAAGGTCGAGCAACTCGCGCATCCAATCGAGCATCAGCGTCTCGAGCTCTGTGCAAGCCGGCGACGTCACCCAATTCATGCCGTTGACGCCCAGTCCTGCCGTGAGCAGTTCGGCCAGGATCGACGAGTGCGACGTGTTGGCAGGGAAGTAGGCGAAGAACGCCGGGTGCTGCCAGTGCGTGAGCCCGCGCAACACGATGTCGTCCACGTCGGCCAACACCTGGCTGAACGGCTCGGGCCCGGTCGGAGCGTGCGCCGGGAGCAGAGCCCGGATGTCGCCGGGGACAACGTCCGGGCTGACGCGGCGCTGCTCCACGCCGTCGAGGTAGTCGGCTACCCAGTCGACGAGCCGGTACCCGTTGCGACGGAACTCGTCAGGAGTCATCGGTCGCGTCGTTCTGAAGTGGAGTCCCGGTTCGGCAGCCGGCGCCTCCAGGCGCTTCGGCGGCCGCATTGTGAACGGTCATCGGTCGCGTCGTTCTGAAGTGGAGTCCCGGTTCGGCAGCCGGCGCCTCCAGGCGCTTCGGCGGCCGCATTGTGAACGGTCATCGGCGCACAGCCTTGCTGATGCGCCAGCCGATGAAGCCGATCGCGACGACGAGGATGCCGAGGATCGCGCCCTGGCGCCAACCACCCCTCGACGAGCTGCCGCAACCTGGGCGCTCCAGCACGCCGACACACTCGGTGACGTCGCGCTCGTCTGGAAAGAAGTCGTTCGTGACCACCGTGCCACCGTCCGTGGTGGCGGGTGTGACGGGAATGGTGTCGGGCGGGTCCGGCGAGGCTGCGGCGACGGGCCCCGGGAAGCCTGCGCCGGCGAGTAGGAGTACGACAGCGAGCACCGTCGATCGGAGCGCCGACGCTTTTCTCATGGCGCTCATCGTCGCGCCCAGCACACCGGCCCTACCATTCAGATCTTGACCGCTCATCACCGGCCTGTCCTCGTCGTCGACTTCGGTGCCCAGTACGCGCAGCTCATCGCCCGGCGCGTGCGAGAGCTCAACGTGTTCTCCGAGATCGTGCCGGCGAGCGTCTCGGCCGCCGACGTGGCTTCCCGGGAACCGCTGGCCATCGTCTTGTCGGGCGGTCCGAAGAGCGTGCACGTGGACGGGGCGCCGCGCCTCGACCCCGACGTGTACGACCTCGGCGTCCCGATCCTCGGGATCTGCTACGGCGCTCAGCTCATCGCCCATCAGCTCGGCGGCGTCGTCGGTCGCTCATCGCGTGGCGAATACGGCAGGGCCCTCATGACCCACACCGGCGAGTCGCTCGTGTTGCCGATCGACGCGCCGGCCACACATGAGGTGTGGATGAGCCACTTCGACGCCATCACCGACGTGCCCGACGGCTTCGTCGCCACGGCGTCGACGGCGGACGCGCCCGTCGCCGTGCTGGAACACGACGAGCGGCGCATCTACGGCGTGCAATTCCATCCGGAGGTCATGCACTCGCCGTTCGGGATGAAGACCATGGCCCGCTTCCTCCACGAGCGCGCCGGCATCGAGCCCGATTGGACGATGGGCTCGGTGATCGACGAGCAAGTCGGCGCGATCCGCGAGCTCGTCGGCAATGGGCGCGCCATCTGCGGCCTGTCCGGCGGCGTCGACTCGTCCGTGGCGGCGATGCTCGTGCATCGGGCCATCGGCCACCAGCTCACATGTGTCTACGTCGACACCGGACTGATGCGCAAGGGCGAGTCCGAACAGGTGGTGGAGACGTTCCGGCGCACGATGGGCATCGAGCTCATCCACGTCGACGCCGGCGACCGTTTCTTCGATCGGCTGGCCGGCGTCGTCGACCCCGAGGACAAGCGCAAGATCATCGGCGAGCTGTTCGTGCGAATCTTCGAGGAGAACAGTGGCGGGCTCACCGACGCCGCCTTCCTCGTGCAGGGCACGCTGTACCCCGACCTGATCGAGAGCGGCGGCGTGGACGGCACGGCATCGGTGATCAAGAGCCACCACAACGTGGGTGGCCTTCCGGCCGACATGACGCTGCAGCTGATCGAGCCGTTGCGAGACCTGTTCAAGGACGAGGTGCGCAAGCTCGGCCACGAGCTCGGGCTGCCCGACGAGATCGTGTGGCGTCAGCCGTTCCCCGGCCCA
>JACDHN010000143.1:0-2378 GCA_013821025.1 Acidimicrobiia bacterium
TGGCCCACGGGGCCGGCACCATCAGCGAGGCGCACGTGGCCACCCCGTTGCGCAGCGCCCTGTACACGCCGACGTTCGCTGCATGGCACGACCCCAGGTCGTCGCAGGAGATGACCACCAGCTTGGAGTCGGCCGAGCGACCGAGTCGTTCCACCAGCGACGTCACGATGTGACGCTACCGGCACGCTCGAGGCAGAGCCCCGTGCGTCAGTTGATCTGGCGTTCCCGGCCCTCCCAGAAGGGCTCACGGAGCTTGAACTTCTGCAGCTTGCCGGTGGCGGTGCGCGCCAGTTCGGTGCGGAACTCGACGTGCTTCGGGCACTTGTAGCCGGCCAGCCGCTGCTTGCACCAGGCGATCACGTCGTCCTCGGTGAGCGAGGCATCCTTGGCGGGCACCACGAGCGCTGTCACCAACTCACCCCACTTCTCATCGGGGACACCGATGACGGCGACCTCGGTGACATCGGGGTGCTGGAAAACCGCGTCCTCGACCTCGATCGACGAGACGTTCTCGCCTCCCGAGATGATGACGTCCTTCTTGCGGTCGGAGATCACCACGTAGTTGTCGTCGTCGACGGTGCCGCCATCGCCGGTGTGGAACCACCCGTCGCGCAGGGTCTCGGCGCTGGCGTCTGGCTGCTCCCAGTAGCCCTCCATGACGACGTTGCTGCGGGCCAGCAGCTCGCCATGCTCGTCGACGCTCATGCGACAGCCAATGGCGGCGCCCCCTGCCCGGTTCAGTTTGGCGGCACGCTCGGCGGGAGAGAGCTCGTCGAACTCGTCTCGGCTGCGGTTGATGGTCAACAGCGGCGCCGTCTCGGTCAGCCCGTAGATCTGGACGAACTCCCAGCCGAGGTCGGTCTCGCAGCGCTCGATCGTGCGCGTCGGCGGTGGTGCACCGGCGACGACCACGCGGGTGCGGCCACGGCCGGGGATGTCACCACTCCAGCTCTCGACTGCGTCGAGCGCCGTGTTCAGCACTGCAGGCGCTGCGCACAACAGCGTGACACCGTGCTCGTCGATGCGGCGCAGGATCTCGGGACCCTCGATCTTGCGCAGCACGATGTGCCGGGCCCCCATGCCTGTGACGCCGTACACCATGCCCCAGCCGTTGCAGTGGAACTGGGGGAGCGTGTGCAGGTACACGTCCCGGTCGCACACGCCGAGGTGCCAGCCGAACGTGGTGGCGTTGATCCACACGTTGCGATGGGTGAGCTGCACGCCCTTGGGGCGAGCGGTCGTGCCGGACGTGTAGTTGATGGTGGCCGTGGAATCTTCGTCGGCGCTCCACGGTTCTGGCTCGGTGTCGTACGCCAACAGGGCGTCGTCGGCCTCGGCACCGATCGTGTACCGGTGCTCGGTCTTGATGTGCTGGAGCGACGCCTCCAGCTCGGGATCGACGAGCAGCACTCTGGCGCCGCTGTGCTCCACGATGTAGCGCACCTCGGCGGGGGCGAGGCGGAAGTTGATCGGCACCAGGATGCGCCCGGAACCCGACACGCCGAAGAATGCCGTGAGCAGCCGCGCCGAGTTGTGGCTCACCATCGCCACCCGGTCGCCGGCACTGACGCCGAGCCGGTCGAGGCCTGCGGCGATGGCACGCGCCCGCCTGCCCATCTCGGCGTACGTGAGCGATCCCCACGACTCGGCCGGCTGATCCGGCTCGTCGACCACGCCGACGCGGTCGCCATAGAGCTGCTCGGCCCTGTACAAGAAGTCGTTGACGGTGAGTGCGACCTTCACGGAGTCCCCCAGTCAGAAGCAATGCTGCGCCGACGAACCTTAATTGTTGAAGGCGCCGGCGATGGCTACGACGTGCACGCGCCCCACAGGCCGAGTGATGATCGCTGGGCGGCGCCGGCCGCTTCGACGAAGCGACGCCGGTGGGCGCTGTTGGGTTCGATGGTCAACGGCCTGGCGAACCCGTCGACCATGATGCGCTCGTTCACGAACACGTCGTCGTCGGATCGGAACACGTAGGCGAGCAGCCGGCCGTAGTCGTCCCGGCCGACCACGTCGCGCTGCATGTACACCGTCGTGCCGAGCGGGAGCAACTCCGCGCTGTGGCGATGTGCCTCGGGTCCGAAGCACTCGGCCTCGTGGTCGGGCGTGGCGATCTCGGGCGTGTCGATGCCGATGAGACGGACGCGCTCATCGCGCCCGCCGATGCGCACATCGATGGTGTCGCCGTCGATCACGCGCTCGACGATGCCGGTGCCCGGCGAGTCCTCGGCAGTGGGCCTGTCGGTGTCGCACGCCGTCACGGCGAGCATGATCGTGCCGAGGACGATCATGAGCGCCACTCTCATCTCGGCGGGTTCCAGCATGCCCTCCGGTCTAGCGGTGTCCTGGACGCCTCCGGGCGGACAGATCGCCGT
>JACDHN010000143.1:2388-6946 GCA_013821025.1 Acidimicrobiia bacterium
TCACTGGTGTCGCTGGTGTCGCTCGTGTCTCGTCCGAGCTTGTCGGCGAACCAGTCGAGGATGATCTCGGCGCGCTGGCGGCGGTGCACGGGCGAACCCGACCGCGACAGCTCGTGGTTCTCGCCGGGGAACCGGTAGAAGGTGACGTCGCGCCCGAGCAGCTTGAGCGCTACCCAGAGCTCCTCTGCCTGCACGATCGGGCAGCGGTAGTCCTCCTCGGAGTGGATCAGCAGCATCGGTACGTGGATGTCCCGGACCCACTTGACCGGTGACAGTTCGGTGTACGCCTCGACGTTCTCGACGATGTCGGGCCCGTGGACGAGACGGAACGCAGTGGCGATGTCGCTCGACCACTCCTCGGACAGGAGGTTGTTTACTGCACGTTCCGAGCAGATGCCCTTGAAGCGGTCGCCATGGTGGCCGGCCAGCCACGTGGCCATGAAGCCGCCGTAGCTGCCGCCCAGCATGCCGACCCGGTCGCCGTCGCAAAACGCGTAGTTCTCGAGCGCGTGGTCGAGCACGGCCAGCACGTCGTCCGCGTCGACCGATCCCCAGCCAGAGCCTGGCTGCACAGGGTGCCTGGTCCCGATGATCGATTGGCCCCATGATTCCTCGCGCCCACTGCCACCGCGAGGGTTCGACATCAGCACTACGAACCCGGCCGCAGCCTGCATCTGCGCTTCGTCGAAGAACCCCTCGCCGTACTGCGTGTGCGGCCCGCCGTGCACGTTCAGCAGCACGGGATAGCGCTCGGACTCGTCGAAGTCGGCGGGGCGCATGATCCAGGCGTCGATCTCCACCGTGCCGTCGGTGCTGGGCACAGCGAACTTCTCCCAGCCCAAGAAGTTCCGGGTGAGAGAGGTGATGGGGCCCTCGAGGCTGGCGAGCTCGGCCGGATGCTCCACGGCCGCCTGGGCCAGGCGGATGGTGTCACCGGCCGTGTCGTAGCCGTGCACGGTTGCAGCCCCCTTCGTCAGCGGCTCGGGAGCGGCTCCGCCGTCGGCACGAAGCCGATAGAGGTGGGTCTCTCCCCGGTCCTCTGCGACGGCGAGCAGCGTGTCGTCGTCGATCCACACGGGCGCCTGCCCGCACGACATGGCGAAGAACGTGCGGTCGAGACCCTCGCTGATCCACGTCGGCTCGCCGCCGCCGGGCAGCTCGACGATGCCGACGCGACCGTTCTGCGGGTCGATGTCGAGGCGAGGAAGGCCGACCAACGCCACCTTCGACCCATCGGGCGAGACACTCGGAGAGGTGTACAGACCGGTCTGGTGCGTGAGCGCGGTGACCTCGCCTTCGAGCGGCACGAGGTAGAGGTCGGTGGCGAGGTCCCGGTCCCAGCTGTCGTGGCGCGGGGCGGTCGTGACGACGGCCGTGGAGTCGGGGAGCCAGCTCACCCCTTCGTGCTGGAACTCGCCAGGGGTGAGGTTGCGCGGCGGCGTCGTGCCTCCGGCGGGCACGACGTACACGTGCTGGGGACGATCGAACACCCAGTCCTCGGCGTTGAGTCTGGAGAAGAACCGTTCCATCTTGCGCGGTGCCCTGGAGCGGTCGTCGTCCTCCTTGTAGCGGTCGTCCTGCGTGCGGCTCGTGAACGCCAGCCACGTGCCGTCCGGCGACCACGCCACGTCGCCCAGTCCGTCGGCCATCGTGCACACCGTTCGCACCTCGCCAGGGCCGTCGACAGGCAGCACGTGCAACGTCGTCTCGCTCTTCTTCTCACCTCGCCTGGACGTGAAGGCCAAGTAACGCCCGTCCGGGGAGAACTCCGGGTTGCCGTCGAAGTCGCCGGCCGTCAGCGCTGCCACCGTGCCATCAGGTTGCTCCAGCCAGATCCTGGTCGTCGTGGAGTTCTTCTCGAGGTTGATCGACGCCACGACGAATGCCGTGCGTGACCCGTCGGGCGAGACCTTGGGGTCGCCCACCCAGGTCCGCCCGTCCAACAGCCGCTTCGCGATCTCGGTGTGATCCATGACTGGCGACCATACCCGCCACTCTCCGGCCCCGCCCCTGCGGCTTTAGGTCCCGTCGTCGGGCGTTGGTCAGAGATGGGGACGGAGCGCCGGTGAATGGGCTGAGGGTGAGGGGTCACCTGTTGAGGACCGTGGCCTGGAGGCGGCGCATGCCGGCGAGCCAGCGGGCGGGGTCGGCGGCCTTGTGCTGCATGTAGCGGTGGACCTCGGGGTGCGGGAGGATCAGGAACTGCTCCTCGACGATGGCCTGGGCGACGATGTCGGCCACGTCTGCGGGTTCGAGGACGGCGCCGGCGGCCTTCACGATGTCGGCGCCGCTCGGCGCGCCCGTCGTCTGGTCGAGCATTGCCGTGCGGACACCCTGGGGGCACAGGCAGCTGACCTTGATACCCCGGTCTCCGTACGTGACGGCCATCCACTCGGCGAACGACACGGCCGCGCGCTTCGTCAGCGTGTATGGCACCGATCCGATCTGGATCAGTAGCCCCGCCGCCGACGCCGTTGAGCAGAAATAGCCGTCGCCCCGCTCCAGCCAATCAGGCACTAGCCGTTTGGCCGCCCAACGGTGAGCGTGGACGTTGATGGCGAACGACCGCTCCCACGTCGCCTCGTCGGTATCGTCCAGGGCAAAGCCCTCAGCAACGCCGGCGTTGGCGAAGAACAGGTCGATCGGACCCACGGCCTCGACTGCGGCGTCGATCATGGCCACGTTGCCGGCCTCGGAGGACACATCGGCGCTCAGTCCGACGGCGCCGTCGAGCTGAGCGGCGACGTCCTGCGCTCCGGCCAGGTCGGCCACGACGACCGAGGCACCCCCAGCGTGGAAGCGGCGGGCCAGCGCCTCGCCGATACCTCGTCCGCCTCCGGTGATCAACGTCGTCTTACCATCGAGGTCCATCGCCGGATGGTAGATGGGACGATCCTCGGGGCATGCGTTCGCAGAGACGGGTTTCGGGGGTACCGTGAAGGTCAATGACCGAGCAGACCGAACGCCCATCGGCCGATCTACAAGACGCAGTGATCACCGAGGCTCTCGATGTCATAGATCAGGCGTTGGCCAAGATGTTCCAGCGCGAGCTGATCTCGTCGGGTGAAGTGGCCGACGTGCTACTCGATGTGCGAACGGCACTGACCACGACCTCGGTCGTGCAGGTCTCCCACGAGCCGCCGGCTCCCACCCCAGCGTGATACGCAGGCGCCGAAGCCCAAGCCGACGATCGGCCGTCCCTTCAGGCGGAGCGCAGGCGCTTGAACGCCTCCTTCAAGTGGGTCCTCAGCTTCGTCGGATGCTCCACGGCCGCCGCGTCGATGTTCACGCCCATGTCCATGCTGTCCATGTACGACAGCAGCGTGAGGTTGAACGCCACGCCTGACAGCGGGCCGAGCGGATAGTTCTGCAAGACCTTGGCCCCGCCGATGAACATCGGGATCGGGGCGCCGCGCACATTGGACGTGGCGAAGTCGACGGTCTGAGCCTGCTGTCGCACCACGCGGGTGAGCAGCGACGTGGGCAGGCCGGACGCCACCACGGCCAGCGTCTCGACCGAGGCGCTGGCGGAGCCCTCTCTGGCCTTTGTCGTGGTCTCGGCGATGATCTCGAACCGCTCGGCAATCGGCATCTCACCGGTCGGCACCAGCAGCCGGGCAAGCGTGAACGCGTTGGCGCCCGAGTCCTTGCCGCGCGTGCTGATCACCATGGACGCCCGCAGGTGCTCGACGGGCGCCCCCAGGTCGCGGTGGTAGGCGCCGGCAGCGTCGGCCGTTGCCGTGAGCAGCGCCGTGTTGAGGGTGCCGCCCAGCCGGGTCGCCGCCTGCTTCGTGGCTCCGAGCGGAGCCCTCACCGTTTCGAACCGACGGCGCAGCGAGCGATGCGTCCAAAGCGGAGACCGGGACTGGTCCATCTCCGACAGTTGAGTAACGATGCCCTTGACGGTGTCGAGCGCGGCCTGGGAGGCGTCGGGGATCTGCGCTGGATCGGCGAGCAGGTGGCGCACCTGGCGGACCACACCGATCGGCAGCCGCAGCCCGCCCGCCACGAGCGCCCGCATCGTGACCATGCCGGCGGCGATCGAGGCGTGGTCGGCTTCGGGCGCCTCGTCGATGACGTCGTGGTCGACAGGCGGTCGCGGCGGGGCGTGGCGCTCGAAGTCGGTGAACTCGAGCGACATGCGGATGCCGTTCTCACCGTCGGTGATGGTGTGGTGCATCTTCGTGATCAGCGCCGCCCGACCGCCCTTCAGGCCGTTCACGACGACGAACTGCCACAACGGGCGGGTGCGATCGAAAGGGTCGATGTTGACGAGGGTCGCCAGGTCATAGAGCTGGCGCGGTGTGCCGGGCTCGGCGAGGGCGATGCGCCGGACGTGGTACTCGATGTCGAAATCGGGGTCTGCCACCCACAGCGGCGCCTGCAGGTTGACCGGCGACGGCTGCACCCGTTGGCGTAGGCGCGGCACGACCCACGTCGCCCGCTCCATACGCGTCCTCAGAACGTCGAGATCGGGCGGCTGGTCGAGAATCGTCAGTGTCGAGAACGTCGACGACAGATACGGATCCTTCTCGAGACGCCACATCAGCCCCTCGGC
>JACDHN010000427.1 GCA_013821025.1 Acidimicrobiia bacterium
CGCAGGCGGTGTCCACCGACGGGGTGCGGATGTCGTAGGCGCGCACCTGCTCACGGGCGTGGTCGGCGATGGCGTCGCGCTGCATCACGCCACGGGCGGCGAAGGGCTGACGCTGGTAGCGGTTGAGCACCAGGTTGTCGGTGATCGGGAAGATGCCAACCAGTCCGTGCTTGCCACGGTCCTCTGGGACATGACCGACTCCGAGCGCCTCGACCCGGCGTGGCGACAGCCCCGTGGTGTCGGTCCCGCCGATGGCAACACTGCCGCTGACCGGTGGGCGCATGCCGGCGATGGCCTCGACGAGCTCGCGCTGGCCGTTGCCCTCGACCCCCGCGATACCGAAGATCTCACCGCCCCGCGCCACCAGGTCGACGCCGTCGACGGTCACCACGCCGCGGTCGTCAGCGACGACCAGGCCGGCGGTCACCAACACGGGACGGCCGGGCTTGGCCGCTTGCTTGTCGACCTCGAAGGAGACGTCGCGGCCAACCATCATCGAGGCCAGCGAGGCCTCGGTGGCCGTCCGGGGGTCGGCACTGCCCACCACCCGTCCCCCGCGCAGGACCGTCACCGAGTCGGCGACGGCCAGGACCTCCTTGAGCTTGTGCGTGATGAAGACCACCGACTTGCCCTGGGACACCAGGCTGCGCACGACCTCGAAGAACTCGGTCACCTCGCCCGGCGTCAGCACGGCGGTCGGCTCGTCGAGGATGAGGATGTCGGCGTTGCGGTACAGCGCCTTGATCAGCTCCACGCGCTGCTGCGCACCCACCGACAGCTCCCCGACGGTGGCGTCGGGATCGATGGCCAGGCCGTAGCGACGCGACAGCTCGGCGACCTCGCCGCGTGCGGTCGCCAAGTCGAGGAACGGGCCGGAGCGCGGCTCCTGGCCAAGCACCACGTTCTCCGCGACCGTCAGCACCGGCACCAGCTGGAAGTGCTGGTGGACCATGCCGATGCCCGCGGCGATGGCGTCGGCCGAGGAGTCGAACCGGACTGGTTCGCCGTGAACCCGCAGCTCGCCCGCGTCAGCGTGGTACAGCCCGTAGGCGATGTTCATCAGCGTCGACTTGCCCGCGCCGTTCTCTCCCAGCAGGCAGAGGATCTCCCCAGCGTGCAGGACCAGATCGACATCGGCGTTGGCCAGCACGCCAGGAAAGCGCTTGGTGATGCTTCGCGCCTCCAGGACGACCGCCGCGCCGTCTGCCTGGCTCACTGGCCGTCGCTACTTGGGCTCGCCGGTGATCGGGTCGATGCCGGTGTCGATGCTGCCGTCCGCCAGCCCCTGACGGATCTCTTCCATGCGGGCGGCCACGTCCTCGGGGATGTCGGCGTCGTGGAACGGTGCGTAGGTGATGCCGTCGTTGGACGCCTCCAGCGTGAAGATGCCGGCCTCGAACTCGTCCTGGATGGCTTCCGCGATCTTGGTGAACACGCCGAGGTCGACGCGCTTGATCGCCGAGGTCGCCAGGAACTCCGCGCCGCGGGCGTCGCCTCCGTCGAAGGTGGTGAAGTACTCGTCCTGGTCCACCCCGATCGCCCACTGGCCGTCCTCGGCGGCGGCCTGGATGCCACCGGAGCCGGTCTGGCCGCCGGCGCCGAAGATCACGTCAGCGCCTTCACCCAGCATCTGCTCGGCGTCCGAGCGGCCCTTGGCCGGGTCGGTGAACGACTCGTTGTAGATCGGCAGGACGTCGACGTCGGGATTCTCGGCCCGGGCGCCGGCCTCGTAGCCATTGACCAGGCGCACCACGGGTGGCACCGACTCCAGGCCGCCGATGACGCCGACGACGTTGGACTCGGTCAACAGGCCCGCCATGGCACCGGCCAGGTAGCCACCCTGGTCTTCGCGGAACAGCACGCCGGCGTAGTTGTCGCCGTACTCCTCCTGGAACTGGTCGACGCCCACGAAGTTCACGTCGGGGTTCTCGCCGGCGAACTGCGCGGTGCCGTCAGCCAGCAGGAACCCAACCGTGACGACCACGTCGGGCTCGTCGGACAGGATCGTGCCGAGGTTGTTCTCGTAGTCCGCCTGGTTCTGCGTCTCGATGAAGTTGGTCTCGATGCCGAAGCACTCCTCGGCCGCCTGCATCCCCTCGAAGGCGTACTGGTTGAAGGTCCCGTCGTCGACGCTGCCGATGTCGGTGACCAGGCCGACGCTGAAGTCGTCAGGCGCTTCGACGTCGCCGTACTCCTCGGAGCACAGCTGGTCGAGCGGCACCAGCGAGCTGGCCTCGCTCGCCGGGTCGCTGGCGGCCTCGCTCGCCGGGTCGCTGGCGGCCTCGCTCGGAGCTTCGGAGGCAGCCGAACCGGCCTCCGAAGGCGCCGCCGACTCGCTGCCGGCTCCCGAGCCGGTGCCGGGGTCGTTGCCGCAGGCCGCGGCCGTGAGCATCAGGACCAGAGCTGCTGCCAGCCCCCAGCGCGGTGCGCGCATCAAACCAACCTCCAAGAGCTAGACATCGTGGGCATCGTGGAAC
>JACDHN010000144.1 GCA_013821025.1 Acidimicrobiia bacterium
CGACTCGACAGGCGGCTACCGCACGCCGTACCTCGTTGGAGCGGCGTGCTCGTTCACCGGCGGGATCGTGTTCATGTGGGCAGGGCCGGCAACGGAACCGGCAACCGTGGGCGCTGGACCATTGCTCGCTACCGTCGGCGAGCGATGAGTGAGCGATGAGCGCCGATGTGCACCCCAACGTCCAGCGTGTGATCGACGCCGCGTCCGGGCTCGGCCTCGACATCTCGCCCCAGCGGTTCCCCGACGGCACGAAGACGGCAGCCGATGCCGCAGCGGCCATCGGCGTCCACGTCGGCCAGATCGTGAAGAGCCTAATCTTCTCCGTCGATGGCCGGCTCGTCGTGGCGTACGTGAGTGGCAAGAACCAGCTCGACGAATCGAAGCTGGCAATGGCGGCCGGGGGAACGGCATGCGAGCGCGTCGACGCCGACACCGTGCGGACGGCGACCGGCTATCCGATCGGTGGTGTGCCGCCGTTCGGCCACGCAACGGATCTGGCGACGTTCGTCGATCCCGACCTGCTCGCCTACGAAGAGGTGTGGGCCGCCGCCGGCACCTGGCACGACGTGTTCGGCATCGCGCCGAAACGTCTCGTGGAGGCAAGCGGCGGGTCTGTCGTCGACCTCAAGCGCTGACTGGTGCGCAGACATGAGCTCAGACGTCGAGGGCGACGTCCTCATCCGGCGGGGCGGGCAGCTCCGCCGTCGATACGAACAGCTTGTCGGCGTCGATGGCGATCATCGTCGCTGTCGCCCGTACGAGCACAGGCTGGCCCTCGACGGTGACGTCGATCAACTCGCCGGTCATGAACAACTTGCGGCCCTCACGTCGATAGGTTCGGGCCCAGCACGACAGGGGGCGGTGCAGCGGCGTGGCCGCCTGGTAACGCAGCGACAGCTCGCCGGTGAACGCCGGCTGGTGCTCAACGCCGAGCACGAACCCGAAGACGTCATCGAACAGCGCAGCGACGATGCCACCGTGACTGCGTCCGGGGGCGCCCTCGTGCGCTTCGCGCAACGTGACGCTGGCGTGGACCTCGTTGCCGCGCCGGTGCACGTCGAGGTCGAGCCCCCATGGACTCGACCGTCCCGATACCGGGCGGTCGTCGTAGCTCTTCAGCGGCTCCCCATCGGCGATTGGAGCAACCCACGTGTCGCCGAACGAGCTGGGATCCCGCGTGCGGTCGACGCCCTCCTCGAGCTCCCATGTCAGCCGCTCGAGCTGGTTCGTGAGCTCGCACAGCAGCTCGGGCGACGCATCGTGACCAATGAGGGCATGACCAAACCGCCGCAGCGCATGACCAGCGCCCGCCCGCAGGTCTCCGTTGCTGCTCACGCAGGATCTCGCGGAGCGTCCAGTGCCTCCACGAGCGTGTTCCACGCCAGCGTGGCGCACTTGATGCGCACCGGGAACTTGACCACTCCCCGCAGCGCCTCGAGCTCGCCAAGCTCGCTGCCGTCGCCCTTGACGGATCCGGTGTCGTCGGCGCCGTCCGCGCCGTCAGTTGCAGGGTCACCCGGCGAACCTGGCCGTTCGTCGATGGAGAGCATGGCCTTGAAGCGCCGCACCACGGATTGCACCTCACCGACCCGTTTGCCGATCACCGCCTGGGTCATCATCGACGCCGAGCTCTGCGAGATGGAGCAGCCCTGCCCGGCGACCTTGACGTCTCTGACCGTGCCGTCCTCTACATCGACGTACACAGTCACCTCGTCACCGCACAGCGGATTGTGTCCGACCGCCAGACGCGCAGGGGGTGTCGGCAGCTCACCGCGATTGCGGGGGGTGCGGTAGTGGTCGAGGATGATCTCGCGATAGAGGTCTTCCAAGCCGGGCATCGTGGCTCCTAGATCGAAAAGAAGTCGCCGGCCCGGTCGAGCGCATCAGCGAGCGCGTCGACGTCGGCCGTGTCGTTGTAGAGGTACAGACTGGCCCGCACCGTGGCGGCCACGCCGAGGATACGCATCAGCGGTTTGGCGCAATGGTGTCCGGCTCGCACGCAGACGTTGTCGCCGTCGAGCACCTGGGACACGTCGTGGGGGTGAATATCGCGGAACTCGAAGCTGATCACGCCACCTCGAACCTCCACGTTGCGCGGGCCGTGGATCCTGATGTCGTCACCGAAGCGCTGCTGCAGCGTGGAGAGCGCGTACTCCGTGAGCTCCATCTCGTGGCGGCGCAGATCGACCATGCCGATGCCGTCGAGGTAATCGATGGCGGCCCCGAGACCGGCCGCCTCGATGATCGGCGGTGTGCCGGCTTCGAACTTGGCGGGCACCGGCGCCGGCGTGAAGCCGTCGAGACGGACATCGGAGATCATGTTGCCGCCGCCGAGGAACGGGGGAGTCTCGTCGAGCAGGCAGGCCCGGCCCCACAGCAGGCCGATGCCCGACGGCCCGCACATCTTGTGGCTGGAGAACGCCACGAAGTCGGCGTCCCAAGCCTGTATGTCGGTCGGGTTGTGGGGCACGTACTGGCAGGCATCGACGACGGCCAGAGCGCCGGCGCGATGAGCGGCGTCGACCAGCAGGCGCACCGGTGTGATCGTGCCGAGCACGTTGCTCATCGCAGTGAACGAGAACACCTTGGCGCCGTCGAGCAGCTCGTCGAGATCGGTCAGGTCGAGCTCCCCGTGGTCCGTGAGCGGAATCCAACGCAGCACGATGCCCCGCTCGGCCGCCAGCTGGTGCCAGGGCACGATGTTGGCGTGGTGCTCCATGTGTGTCAGCACGACCACATCGCCGGCGCGTAGGTGGGCGCCACCCCAAGCCTTGGCGACGAGGTTCAGCGACTCGGTGGCGTTCTTCGTGAACACCACCTCGTCGTCGGCAGGGGCGTTGACGAACCGAGCGACCTTGCTGCGCGCTGCTTCGTACGCGTCGGTGGCCTCGGCGGCCAGCCGGTAGGCGCTGCGGTTGATCGGGGCGTAGCTCGTGCGGGCGAAGTCGGCCATCGCCTCGATCACCGACTCAGGCTTCTGGGAGCTGTTGGCAGAGTCGAGGTAGACGATCCGTTTGCCGTCGATCTCGCGCCTTAGTAACGGGAAGTCGGCCCTGCGCGCGGTCAGATCGGTGACGGTGGAGGTCACTCGGCGATCGCTCCTGACGGCGCTGCTCCGGTCAGCTCTCGGAACGACTCGTACCCCTCGCGCTCGAGCTGCTCTGCCAGCTCCATGCCTCCGCTCGCCACGATGCGGCCGTTCATCAGCACGTGCACGTGGTCGGGGGTCAGCTCGTCGAGCAACCGTTGGTAGTGCGTGATCAGCACCACGCCGAGGTCGGATCGGTCGGCGCGCACCTCTCGGATGCCTTTTGCCACGATCCGCAGGGCGTCGATGTCGAGGCCGGAGTCGGTCTCGTCGAGGATCGCCAGCTCGGGCTCGAGAACGGCCATCTGCAGCACCTCGTTGCGCTTCTTCTCACCGCCGGAGAAGCCCTCGTTGAGGTAGCGGTCGACGAACGACGAGTCCATGCCGAGGCGGGTCATCCACTCCATGACGCTGAGTCGCAGCTCGAGCACGGATAGATCCAGCCCCTTACGTGCCGACAGCGCCTGGCGCAGGAACTGGATCACAGAGACGCCCGGGATCTCCTGGGGATATTGGAAGGCGAGGAACATGCCCGCCTTCGCCCGCTCGTCGACCGGCCACTTTGTGACGTCGTCGCCTCTGAAGAACACCCGCCCTGCGGTGATCTCGTACTCCGGGGAACCCATCAGCGAGTTGCCGAGCGTGCTCTTGCCCGAGCCGTTGGGACCCATGATGGCGTGGATCTCACCGTCGTTGACGACGAGGTCGACACCCCGCAGGATGTCGCCGGGATCGCTGCCTCGGGTGTCGTCGGCCGGGGCGGCGTGCACGCCTTCGACCCGGAACAGCTCGCTCATGAGTGCGATTCTACTTGCGGTGCCCAAGACTTATCACTACGTCGGTAGGAGAAATTCAGTGGGGCGGCGCCCCCATACCCTCAGAAATTCAGTGGCGGCTCGGCGATCAGCCGGCCGTGCGCAACGCCCGCCACAGGCTCGGGTAGCTGGGGTGTTCCAGCGCCGGCGTGATGTAGCCAGCCGCCCGCAACGCCCGGTGGTAACGCGGCAGGTTGCGGAACGGGATGCCGGAGTCGACGTGATGGGCGAGGTGCCATCCGATGTTGTACGGCACCATCAGGAATCGGGCGGCAGCGCTCTGATGCACCGTGTGCGTGGTCGCCCGCCGATCCGACGATGCGTCCATGCCGCCGTGCTCTGCGATCGCCCGCAGCCGATTGATCACCCGCCACACGGTGAGGAACGGCGCCAGCCACAGCAGCGGGTACACGAGCGGGTACCCGCAAAGCGCGGCGGCGCCGAGCAGGACGGCTTGCACCCCGAGCAGCTCGAAGCTCTGGCGGCGGCGCCGTCCGGTGCTTCGCAACCCGTTGAGCTGATCGCGCATCAGCCGCCAGCCGGTGCGACCCGTGGCGTCGCGCAGCAGCTTGCGGCGGAAACTGTCGCCGGCGATCGGGTAGTCGGCATACAGCGGGATGTCCGGCTCGTTGGGCCCGAACTCCTCACGGTGATGTGCCATGTGGACGCGACGGTAGGCCTCGGTGGGCGTGAACGACGGGTAGCCGAGCAGCCATTTGCCGACGAAGTCGTTCAGACGGCGATCGGCGAACAGCAGTCGGTGTGCGGCCTCGTGCATGAGCGAGACGAACTGGGCGTGCGTCCTGCCCATCAGCACGAAACCGATCGGCCAGCTCCACGGACCGAAGTGCACGGTCGCCCACATCACGGCTCCGGTTTGGGCGTAGAGGCTCAGCACGCTGGCGCCGTTGCGCCACGAAGGGATGTGGCGTAGCTGCCGACGGAACTCGGGCGTGGGCCGCCCGTCCTCGGCGATCAGTCGGTCCGGGCGCGCAGGCACCAGCATCTCGGGAGGCGGGACCATGCCACCGAGCACCGGCACGCGTTCCGGCCGCTGCTTCACCGCCGGCATCATGATGTCGCCAGCTGACTCGGCGTCATGCTCTCAGGATACCTGCCGGGTTCTCGGTCTCGATCGCCAGCCCCCGGTCGCCAAGGTGCTAGCCCGCGAGCTCGTCGACCACTGAAGGGACGATGTCGGTGAGTCCTCGCTCCAGGTCGTCGGCGTCGAATCCTTCGACATCCTCACCGCTGATGAGCACACCGATCACGATGTCGTCGTTGACCCAGGAGATGTCGACGAAGGTCTCGCTCTCGCTCGTCACGATCTGGTGGTACACGGTGCCACCCCGGAACTCACCGAGCTCGTCGAGGTTGGCTTCAGCACTGTCGTCCGCCGCTCGTTCCTCGCTGAACTCGACAAAGTCGTCCGGCGCCGCGGCCAGAACCAACCCGGCGCCCTCGATCTCCACGTCGCCTGGTGCTTCCTCGTCGACGATGCCGCAGAGCAGCAACGTCGGCTCGCCGCCGTCGGACGTGACGGCGCTGTTCAGCGGACGCCCGAGGTCGATCACGTCGTAGAGGGCATCGTCGCCAACCGGATCGAGGGCACTGGCGAGGGTGTCGGGCAGGTCCTGGATCGGACAATCCGGTTCGTCGCCGTCATCGGCGTCGCCCAACGTGTCGTCGATGGTCGCCGCTGCCGCCTCGGTGTTCAGCCCACCGTCATCACCTCCGAACAGGATCACGGCCCCTGCGCCGAGTAGCGCCGTGACCGCCATCAGCCCGATTACCACGAGGATCCGCTTGCGGCCAGCACCTGTCGGTGCCGGGCCCGGGTCTGGAGGGCCGAGCTGGGTGGGCAACGGGAGGTGGTCGCCGGGTCTGCGGACCGGAGGTCGGTCTGGTGGCTGTCCGGGCAGCCGTGGCGGCGGGAGCTGGGCCATCTGATCCTCCTCGTTCTCGATGCACGGATGGCGACGGTCGCTCGGCCGCATGAGTCGCAACGTCAGGCTAGACGTCGCTGCACCGATGTGGTTCCGACGTCACATCGTCTGGCAGGTTGGGCACCAGAACAGGTTGCGGGCGGCCATCGGTTCGGTGCGGATCGGGGTGCTGCAGATCCGGCACGGCAGGCCGGCTCGCTGGTAGACGTAGAACGCATCGTCGCGATCGACCCGGCCTCGCGGTCGGTCCTCGGGTCGGGTCGTGATGATCCGCCCGCTGCGGACGCCGGCGCGCATGAGCGCCATCACGTCTCGCCACAGCGGCGTCCACTCGTCGGAGGACAATTCCCGCCCTGGGCGGAACGGAGCGATCCCGTGGCGGAACAAGAGCTCGGCGCGATACACGTTGCCGATACCGGCGACGACGCGCTGATCCATGAGCAGCACGCCGATCGGTGCCCGGCTGTTGGAGATGCGTGCCCACGCCGCTTCGCCGCTGGCGCGCCGGGCCAACGGATCGGGTCCCAGGCGGTCGCGGATGGTCGCGGCCTCGTCAGGCCCGAGCACCTCGCACGTCGGTGCACCTCGCAGGTCGGTCCACCAGTCGTCGTTCTCCCAGCGCATCCTCAGCGCGCCTCGGGGCTCTGGCGCCGGTGACGGTCCCGACGTGAAGCCGCCATAAAGACCGAGGTGCACGTGGACGAGGGCATCGCCGAACGAGGCGAACAGGTGCTTGCCGGTAGCCGTGACCCGCTCGAGCACCCGGCTGTCGACGATCCTGGCACCGGCCGCGAAGCGACCCTGGGGGCTGCTCACCCGCACAGGACGATCAGCGAACCGTTCGTTCTGCTGCTTGGCCAACCGGTGAAGGGTGTGCCCTTCAGGCACGGACTACCAACCTCGCTCGATCCATTCGTCGAGATGTGGCCGCTCCGCCCCGATCGTGGTGTTGACACCGTGGCCCGGCAGCACGACCGTCTCATCGGGGAACGAGAACAGCCGCTGCTCGATCGACCGGATGATGGTGCCGAAGTCGCCGTCGTCGAAGTGCGTCGCCCCTGGTCCGCCAGGGAACAGCGTGTCACCCGTGA
>JACDHN010000428.1 GCA_013821025.1 Acidimicrobiia bacterium
CTGGAGCACTTGCCGTCGTCGGGCGGCGCCGTGCTGGCGATCACACACTTCGGCTACCTCGATTTCGCCCTCGTGCAGTGGGTGCTGTGGCGTCGCCATCGCAGGTGGATCAGGTTCCTCGTGACGGCCAGGGCGTTCGAGCATCCGGTGAGCGGCCCGCTACTGCGGGCGATGCAACACATCCCCGTCGACCGTGAGGCGGGAGCCGGCGGCTACCGAGCCTCGATCAAGGCGCTCCGCGACGGTCATCTCGTCGGTGTGTTTCCTGAGGGTCAGGTGACGGGCACGTGGGAGGTGTTGCCGTGTGCCGGCGGGGCGGCGCGCATGGCGTCGGCGGCCGGCGCGCCGCTGATCCCGATCGCCGTGTGGGGCGGCCACCGTGTGCTGACCCGCACGCACCGCTTCTCACTGCCGGCCGCAGCCGGAGCGACCATCTCGGTGCGGATCGGGGCACCGCTCGAGGTGCCGAGACGGCTGGACGACGACGCCGGGCGATGGCTGCGCCAACACATGGTCCGTCTGATGAACGAGGCCCAACGCAGCTACCCTGACCGACCGCGCCGCCCCCAGGACGACTGGTGGCAGGTGTAGGCGGCTCCTCGCCGCTCGCCGGCGGGTAATCCATAGCCACCCAGGTCGGTGGCTGCCCTGCGCTCGACGCTCAGCTCGGAAGCTTGGCGGCCAGGACGTCGAGCGGCTTGATGTCGGGGGGTGAAGCCAGGAGGTCGTCCGCCTTGTCCATCAGCGCTGCAGCGATCGGACCGTTCAGATGGGCCTGGCGACCGTCGTCTGCGGGAAAGACGTCGAAGATGCCGTAGGTGGAGTCGTCCAGCTTGATGGCGAACCAGGCCGTGGTGTCCGGTTCGTTCTCGGCCAGCGGCAGGGCGCTGGCGAGGAACTCCGAGAGCTCCTGCTCCTTGCCGGGTTTGGCGTTCAGGGTGGCGAGCAATCCGACGGTGACCATGGGGGTATCTCGTTTCGAGGTTCGTCGAGGGCGGGTCGAGGCGTTGCCTCCCCTCCGGCACCGAGTTCGGGCCAGAGTCGACCGTACCCGCTTCGGTGCGACCAGTCATCTCGATGGCGAGACTTTCAACGTGATGGATACCCTCGACCGAGTGCGACACATCGCCGGCGAGACCCTGGACGGCCAGCTCAGGGATCGTGAGAACGATGACCCCTGCGTAGCGCAGTGACGTCCCGTGGAGGATCTGGACCTCACGAATCGGCGCCCGCCGGCGTTCAAACAGGTATGGGAACTGTCTCAACAGCGCGGAGATCGGGCCGCAGCCGCACGGGTGGGGTGCCAACCACGCTGCCCGCGTCCGCATCATCTACCGGTCGGCAACTCGCGTTGGGCATCGAGGAAGCCGCTGTGCCCGCCGGTCGCCGTGAGGTTCTGCCTGGGGCCGTGCACGTGTCGGGCTGGCTCGGCTTCGATGCCCAGCGCCGTCTCGTCGATGAGTTCCGGCGCTGGGCTCGGCCGCCGGCGGGACTGCGGCACCCGCGGGTGCCGACGGGTCACCTGATGAGCGTGCAGTCGGTGTGCCTCGGCTGGCACTGGTACCCGTACGTGTACTCAAAGACGGCCGACGACACCGACGGTGCGCCCGTCAAGCCGCTCCCGGACGATCTGGCAGACATGGCGCGAGCGGCCGTCGGTGCCGCATACGGTCGGGCGACCCAGGCGGCTCGCACCTACTCGCCCGACGCCGCGATCGTGAACCTGTACTCGCCGGGCGCCCGCCTCGGCTTGCACCAGGACGGTGAGGAGCCGTCCGCGGCGCCCGTCGTGACGATCAGTCTCGGCGACACGTGCACCTTCCGCCTCGCCGGCGTTGCTCGGCGCACAGGGCCGTTCACCGATGTTCAGCTGCGCTCCGGCGATCTGCTCGTGTTCGGTGGCCCGACCCGGCGCATCTTCCACGGCGTCCCGAAAGTCTTGGAGGAAACGGCCCCGGAGGGCCTCGGCCTGCCTCCTGGCCGCCTCAGCATCACAGTGCGCGAGACCGGTCTCAGTTCCTGCCAATGCTGATCAAGCCTGGTGTCGGTCTCCTGCCGCTCGGGCCGCAGACCGCTGCGACAAGCGCGACGATCCAACCCAGCGCGTCGACAGACCACTCTGGAGTCGTTGCCACGAGGGTGAGCCGAGGGTGTCCCCGAACGAGCCATCTCTCGTCGACCACGGCGGGGATCGGGTCGACTACCATCGAGTCGTCGATCGAAATAGAGTCGAAGTGGAACGCACCAGTGTTGATCTGCTGCAGCGTTGCCAGGATGTCAGCGGCGCGGTGATGGACCGCACTGCCATCTCCTCCATCGATGGTGATGCGCACTGAGGTCCTCGCGTCTGGATCACAGATTGCGAACCAGTTCAAGCCTGAAACCAGATGACCCGCAGCATCACCGTCGTCGTGCATCGGCAGGAAGACTTGAAGCGCATCCAGGTGAACCTCACCGACGCGATTCAACGCATC
>JACDHN010000429.1 GCA_013821025.1 Acidimicrobiia bacterium
TCTCCAAGCCGGTCCGGCGCCGTGTTCATCCATTCCTCGGATGAGCTCTACGGCGCCGATCGGATGTTGCTCGAGATGCTCGACGCCTTGCCTCGTGAAGTGAGCGCCAGCTCCGAGTGCTGGCTCCCAATCGATCTGCCGCACTCGAAGATGCCGTTGTGCGTCGAACTGGAGCGCCGGGGCGTCGCTCTGCGTCATCTCGACTTACCGATCCTGCGACGCGCATACAGGTCGCCGATCGCATTCGCGCGGCTCCTGAGGCGCATGCGGGCTGTCCGCTCGGAGTTGTGTTCCCGACGGCCGCAACTCGTCTACTGCACCACGAGTGCCACGTTTCTCAACGCTCCTGTCGCGAGAAGCGCGGGAGTGCCACTCGTCATCGGCCACGTCCAGGAGATCTGGTCAAGGCTTGATCGTTGCATTCTTGGTGTGCTGGGGCGATCGTGCCATCGGATGGCGGCGATCTCTCGCGCCACGGTCGAGCCGCTCCCCCGAGGACTCCAACGCCGGACTGTCATCATCCCAAACGCGACACCGCGAGTTCGTCAAGTCATGTCACTCGACGGACGCACGGGCCCGCTGACCTTCCTCGTCGCCAGTCGATGGAACAGCTGGAAGGGACATCAGACCCTGCTCGCAGCGTGGGATCGCCTACAGAGCGATGCTCGGCTGGTGGTGCTCGGCGGCCCGCCATCGAGCGGCGAGGCAGTCGACGTGGCTGAACTTGCCGCAGCGCTGCGGCGTCCTGAGACGGTGACGATTGTCGGAGAGGTGAGCGACGTCGCGCAGCACATCGATCAGGCCGACGTCGTGGTGGTGCCATCTGACGAGCCCGAGCCGTTCGGATTGCTTGCGATCGAGGCCTTCGCACGTGGCAGGCCGGTGGTGGGCAGCGCCGCCGGCGGATTGCTCGATGTGGTGACCAGCGGTCGAGACGGATGGTTGTATCCGCCAAGGGACGCTGTCGCGCTGTCGTGCATCCTTGAACATGTGAGCCGCGAGCAGGTCATCGCTGCAGGAGCCGAGGCGCGCACGACGTACGAACGTCGGTTCACCACAGAGCGGTATGTCTCCGAATGGCGGCGGCTGGTCGACCTCGATCGCGCTCATCAGCCCTGACGACCGCTCCGGACCAAACGGGCTCTACGCAGCGAACGCTGGTTGGCGGCCTCAGTTTCTGCGTGTGGGAACGGTAGTCCATTGAATGCCGCAGCCGAGTAGGAGGCGGCGCCTGTAGTTGTTGAAGTTGCGGTAGCCGTGGCCGACGCGGCGGATCTTCTCGATGAGCAGGTTGACCGTTATCTGGAGCCGGAGACGGGAGAGCCTTGCGGGACAAGGGCTCTGTGTCGTGGACATGTCGCCGACGGTGTTCAGCGTGTCCGCCGGCGCGTTGTTGACCGAAGCGCTGCGCCACCTGTTGTCGAAGTTAATGGTTCTCGGCCCTGAGCCGGGTGATCTCGTCGAGGGTGGCTTCGAGCCGCCGTCGTAGCGACTCGGTGGAGGCCCGCTGGACGGTTGGGGACGGTCGCGGCGGTCGCCGAGCCGGAGGTGCGAATCCGGTCGATCTCGGCGGGGAGGGAGGGCGTTGAGGATCTCGAGGAGCATCCGGTCAGCGCCGTACAGCTCGTCGGAGGGATGGACGAAGATCAGTCCGTCACGGCGCACGTGAGACCACCGTGAAAAGATCAGGGAAGACCGCCGACGAACACCTCATCGGTTCGCGACGGCGAGCACGAATTGTCACGGCCACATGAGTTCTCCCGATCGAGGGTCAGGAAAGACGAACACACCGGCACAGGTCCCTCGACTGAATCTCAAACCGACAACGTGGCACGTTCGAGCCGTCACATCGTCGAGGGGCGCGGTAGCTTCAGATTAGTCCAGTCTGACGCAATTCTCGGGCAGGGCTGTCGGCGTCCGAGCGCCGGGCCTGCAGTCGAGATGTACGGCCGGCGTAGCAGCGATGTCGTCGTTCACACGCCCACAGTCCGAGTTTTGCCAAGGGCCAACAGGATCTGCCCGTGGGCGGTGGAGTTCCCCCCGGATGCCGGACACTTCCATGAGGCGGTCACCGTCTCGGACAGGAGCCCGTCATGCCTGCACCTCACCCGCCTGAGTGCCGGCGTCGAGCAGTGGAGCTGGCCCGAGAACGCACGATGCCGATCGTGCAGCTGTCCCGCAAGTTCGGTATCAGCGAGATGGCGGGGATCCTGGCTCACGTAGGTGGATGCTCCGCTACCTCACTCCCACTCCAACGCGACGAGCCGAGTCACATCGTCACGGTACCCGCTTCGCGAGCTCCCGGACCGACGATGGATGCGACCATGCGGAGGACGATTCGTCCGGTCAGCGGCGTTCCGCCTAGGCCGCTGACCGCACGTAATCGGATCAGCCCTGCGGAATTGGGCCGACCCTCACGTTGTCGACCGATCCGATGACGGGTGCATTGGTCGTCGAACCCGAGAGATAGATC
>JACDHN010000430.1 GCA_013821025.1 Acidimicrobiia bacterium
CCGACGACCGCACAGGCAGCCGCGGCGGCGGTGGAAGTGGGGCAGGTGGCGCCGACGCAGACGTCGTCGGGCACCAGGCGAACCCGGACGAAGCAGGCCTCGGGCCAGCAGCGGCCGGCCGAAGAAGCCCCCGCCAAGAAGGCTCCGGCCAAGCGGGCGGCGAAGACGTCGGCGGCAACAGATGACGGTGACACCGGCCGCGGCCGGAAGCCTCGCCGCACTGCGCCAGGCGACGCGGGCGAGCGCGGATGACGCGTCTCGCCACATGGAACGTCAACTCGCTCAAGGTGCGCCAGGAGCGCGTAGAAGCGTGGATCACCGAGGTGCAACCGGACATCGTTTGCCTGCAAGAGACGAAGCTGAGCGACTCAGCGTTTCCCGCCATGTCGTTCGCAGCCCTCGGCTACGACAGCGCCCACTACGGCGAGGGTCGATGGAACGGCGTCGGCATCCTCTCTCGGGTAGGGCTCGACGACATCGTCGCCGACTTCGCCGACGGCGGCGATCCCGACACCGACGCCCGGCTGTTGTCAGCCACATGCGCCGGGATCCGCATCTCGAGTGTCTACGTGCCCAACGGGCGCGACCCGGAACATGACCACTACCAGTACAAACTCCGTTGGCTCGATCGGTTGGCCGCCCATCTCGCGGCCACCACCGAAATCTCCGACCCCGTCGTCGTAGCCGGCGACTTCAACATCGCACCCGGCGACGACGATGTGTACGACGTGACCAAGTTCGAGGGTGCCACCCACGTCAGCCAACCCGAACGCGACCGGCTCTCGGCCCTCATCCACTGGGGACTTCGCGACATCGGGCGCGAACAGGTCGGCACCGGCAGCGTGTTCTCGTGGTGGGACTACCGGCGTGGTGACTTCCACGAGGGTCGAGGCATGCGCATCGATCTCGTTCTCGGCACGCCCTCCGTGGCCGACCGCGTCGAGTGGGCGATCATCGATCGCAACGCCCGCAAGGGAAAGCTGCCGAGCGACCACGCTCCCGTGATCATCGACCTCACCGACTGAACGCTGCAGCGTCGTCGAGGGCTGCGGCGATGCCGTCGAAGAGCCGGGCTGCTGTGATGGGGCCGAGGCCGGTGGCGGTGATCAGCTCGTCGACGGTGCGAGGGCGCTTGCGCACGATGGCCGAGAGCTGCTCGTCTGTGCAGACCTGCTGGGGCGTCAGCATGGTCTGGTGGGCCCGCCCATCCCGCCAGGCGAGCAACTCCCTTTCCACCCGATCGCCGACGGGATTCGCCCGGGCGCGACGAAGCTCGATCGGTGGAGCCTCGGGTGACAGCTCGCCGAACACGAATCCGGCAACGAACGGCGTCGGATTGCGGGCGAATCCGCCGCGCCGTTCGGCCGAACTGATCACCAGTCGCTCACGCGCGCGAGTCGCCGCCACGTACAAGAGGCGGGCCTCTTCTGCCCGTCCGGCGACAGTGCCGGACGACCGGAGGGGGACGAGGCCGGTCTCGATCCCGGCAAGCACAACGGTGTGCCACTCGCGGCCTTTGGCAGTGTGGAACGTCAGCAGCTCCACACCCGAGGCATCCCGGGTACCGAACGGATCGGTGGCGTTGCGCCACGATCGGATGCCGGTCCCCGTTCCGTCCGGGTGCTCGCGCAGGTAGTCCAGCACGGCCTCGGCCACCAAGCGCTCGGCGCGGCACCGCTCGGCGTCGTGAGCGGACGGGTTCTCCGATGTGCTGACGGGTGTGTCGAGCACGTCATGGGCGAACGCCCGCAGCCGAGCCGCGGAGTCGAAGCGCGAGATCTCATTCAGCACGCCGGCGATCGGCGTGCCGGGGTCGTCGACGCGGCGGCGCACGCGGATTCCCCTCGCCTCGAGCGCAGCGCGCAGGAGCGACACCTGGGCGTTCGTCCTGGCCAGCACGGCCACGTCGCTCGATTGCAGCAGGCTGGGATCGAGCGCATCCAGCAGGTCGCCGATCAACTCCAGCTCCTGGCGTTCGTCGGCGGCCACCTGCGCCGTCACGGCCGGCCCGTCGTAGCGGGTGGACGTGATGTCGGTTGGCTGGCCGGCCGTGCACAGCACATGGCGCCCGAACGCGACCACCTGGGGAGTGCAGCGGTGGTTGGCGCCGAGGCGCACGATCTCGATGCCGGGAAAGCGATCGCCCACGTCGACGAGCAGCGCCGGGTCGGCGCCGTTGAAGCCGTAAATGGCCTGCGCCGGATCGCCGACCATGTACAGATCGTCCACACCCGAGCGCAGCACGCCGATGAGCCGATGCTGCACGGGGTTCAGATCCTGGGCCTCATCGATGAGTACGTGGCGGAACCGCCAGCGTAGGGCGTCGGCGAACGCCGGCTCACGCTCGAGCAGCAACAGCGATTCCACGAGCACGTCGTTGATGTCGATCACTCCCCTCCGCCGCTTCTCGACGGCGTAGGCGCCGAGTAGGCGAGCCATCTCCTCTGGCGGAGCGGACGAGCGGCGTC
>JACDHN010000145.1 GCA_013821025.1 Acidimicrobiia bacterium
GCGTCACCGACGTCCTGATCGGTCGTGCCAGAGTTGCCCGAGGTCGAGACGGTCCGGCGAGGTCTTGTTGACACCATCGTCGGTCGGCGCATAGATGGCGTCGCTGTCACCGGCATGCGCACCGTACGCCGCACGTCAGCGGAAGCGGTCTACGACGGGCTCATGGGCACGACGCCCGTCGCCGTGCGGCGTCGCGGCAAGTACCTGACGGTGGAGCTGGACTCGGGATACCACGTCATGATCCATCTGCGCATGAGCGGCCAGCTGTTGTGGGTGCCAGCGGACGCCGACGAGCCCGTGCACACGCATGTCGCCGTGACGTTCGGCGGCAAGCCGGCGCGCCGTCTGCTGTTCGTCGATCCACGCACGTTCGGTGAGGTCGTGGTGTACGACCCGGCCGATGTCGCCGCCGAGATCCCCGAGCTACACCGATTGGGCGTCGACCCGATCGCCGACGTGTTCGACCGTCCGGTGCTGGCTGCGATCCTGCGCCACCGATCCCGCCGCATGAAACCGTTGCTCCTCGACCAGCACCTGATCGCCGGCATCGGCAACATCTACGCCGACGAGATCCTCCACCGGGCCGGCGTCCACCCCGAGGCGATCTCATCGCGGTTGTCGCCGTCGTCCGTGACCCGGCTGCACGAGGCGATCGGGACGATTCTGGCCACAGCGGTCGAACACCGCGGCTCGACGCTCGCCGACGCCCGCTACGTGGACCTGTTCGGCGCGCCGGGCGCCTACCGGGAGCGTCACCGTGTCTATGGCCGCGCCGGGGAACGCTGTCTCACATGTGGGCGCGGCGTCATCAGACGCCTGACCGAGACCGGTCGCGCCACCGCCTACTGCCCTGTCTGCCAACGCCGCCCCTTCAAACCGCAGCGCTCGCGTGCAGCTCGGGTCGAAAGCCGTGAACCAACGCCGCCGCCGACGAGGGGGGCGTGAGCACCCTCACCTGTTCGCCGCGCACTCGCCGCCGCGGGTCGACCCAGCCGCCGAACGTGAACCGCATCGCCCGGTCGTCCACGAGCAGGCGGGGAGCGTCCTGTCCGTCCACGACGACGGAGCCGTCGGGAAGGTCGGCGCAATCCGCCGTCCACAGTTTGCGGTCCGCGGCGCGGTCGATGCCTCGTCCGCGGTTCAGTCGCTCTGCGCCCAGCAACCGGTTCAGTTCGCTCGCGCCGAGTCGGCCAGCGCCGAGCCGGTCAGCGCCCCGCCGACCAGCGCCGGGCCGACCCGTGGTCACGGCGTCCCGGTAGGACTCGTAGGCCGATCGCCGGCATAGCCCGCAAGGGCGGTGACCGGCTGCCAGGGCGACGGCGTCGTCGAGGAAGAAGATCGGAGTCCACCGGTTCGGGGCGGCCAGGGGGGACTTCCAGTCCCTGCACTCGGTGACGCAGGTGATCCACAGGTTGCCGCGGTGGTGGCGCACCACGTCGCCGGCGTCGTTCACGAGACAGCCCCGATTCCCGGTGAACAGGCCCCGCCCGCCGGCCGCGTGCAGGTCGCCCCACGGGTCCACCCTGTTCCTTCTCGGCATGGGCGCCTCCGGCCACCCCCCGCCGATCAGAAGCTCGGCGAAGACGTGATCGTGAACAATGTCGAGCTGTCGGGGTCGATGGTGAGACGCACCCACCGCACCGTCGGGTTGCCATACACCTCGACGCGCCGGAAGTTGTTGACCGTAGAGCCTGAAACCGTCTTCATCGGCTTGTCGTTGTGGTAGACGTGGCCGTCGCCATGCACGTAAAGCACCGATCCCGCGAAGTTCGTCGTCTCCTCGCGTAGCGCCTGGAAGATGCTTTCGTAGGCGCCCTTAGCGCCCTCGGCGGCGGTGATCTTCAGACTGGCGTGGCCTAGAAGGACGATGCCCTTATCACCTCGGGACCTGGCAACGTCGAAGGCCTGTCTCATCCAGCTGATGGTCGCCTTGCGGCGAGCGGTCTGCTCGGTGCTGTTGGCCGCGCCGTCGTTGCTCCCGACGACATGGAGGGTGGCGAACGTGACGGGCCCGTTGCTCCAGCGCGTGTTCTCGGGGTAGCCGAGGCTGTCCTGGGACGCCAGCGGCATCGTTGTGTCACCCCGCGACTCGGTGCCGGTGCCCCGGTACACGAGCTGACGGATCCGCGCCAACCGCGTCGTCGGCGAGTTGGCGCAGTCGGTCCACTCGTTGTCGCCAGGTGTGTAGACGAGCGGCCGCTCGAAGCGGTCGAAGCGGCCAATGTTCTCGGTGACCTGAGCATCGGTACACGTCGAGGTCTGGGCTTGGAAGTCACCGACGTGGACCGAGAAGGCGACGTCGTCGGCATTGATGTTGTCGATCAACCGGTCGTACTTCACCTCGTTCGACTCGGTATACGGGACGTCGCCGAACAACGCGACCCGATAGGGCGCACAGCCCGCAAGAGTCGCCATGATGGCCGCGACGGCCGTTGCCTTCAGGACTCCACGAACATGATTCCGCCACATTTGTTGACACCTTCCCTCTACCGGAGGGCGCCTATCGCTGCTCCGCGAGTTCATCCTCGCCCACAGCTCGCGGAATTGTCGATTCGCGGCGCTCGGTATCCGGTTGGAAACTTCTCATCGCCACCTCACCACGACCTGGTTGTCACGGAACCAGATGGCTCACCCGTACACCCGCAGGTGTTCTCCCGCCGGTTCGGCACCATTGCCAAGTCTGCAGGTCTGCCGATGATCCGCCTGCACGATATTCGCCACAGCTATGCGACAGCCGCGCTGGCTGCGGGCGCAGGGTTGAAGGTGGTGTCACAGCGTCTCGGGCACGCTGACGTGGGAGTGACGCTCAGGGTGTACGCCCATGTACTGGCGGGCGACGACGAGGCGGTTGCCAATCTCGTGGCAGCGGCAATCACCGGCAGCTGAGAGTTCTGTGACCATTTTGTGACCACGGCGACTGGTTAGCGCCTCTGAGCAGGTGTTTGTTGGAGGCGACGCCGGGAATCGAACCCGGGTACGGGGCTTTGCAGGCCCCTGCCTAAGCCACTCGGCCACGTCGCCACAGGTGACTGGGTCACCACGTTGCGGGCACGATACCAGTGGCCCGCGCTCCGGTGGTCAGACTGGAAACGTGACGTACAACTCCACCGGGCTGGTCGTGCACGACGCCGACGCCCACATCATGGAGACGCCGAACTGGCTACGGGACCACGCCGACCCCGCGATCCGCGACCGCATCGAGCCGCTGCGCTACTCGAGTGGTAACGAATTGCGCCAGACCGGCGATCCGGAGGCGCAGCAGATCGACCTCGACGCCTCGTTCGAGCGGCTCAGGGCGCACCACGCCTCCGACGAGTACCGGGCGGTCGAGGCCGACGAGATCATGGCCCGAAAGAACTTCGCTGCGACGGGAGCCTTCGTGGCCGAGGATCGGTCGCGTGCCCTGGACCTGCTCGGCTTCGCCAGCCAGCTCGTGTTCAACACGTTCCACAACCGGCGCCTGCGCGACTGGGAACACTCTGGCGACCAGGAGCTGGCGATCGGCGCGGCACGTGCCCACAACCGGGGCATGATCGAGTTCTGCTCATCCGACGCCCGTCTGCTGGCCTCGTGCTACGTACCACTGTGCGATCTGGAACGAGCCGGCGCGCTTGCCGAGGAGGCGATCGACTTGGGCGCCGCCGCCCTGCTCGTGGCGTCGGGATGCCCACCGGACCACTCCCCCAGCCACATCGCCCTCGACGCGGTCTGGGGGGCCGCAGCCGAGGCCGGCATCCCGATCGTGTTCCACGTCGGCGGCACCGGCGAACTGCTCGATCCCAACTACTTCGTCAACGGACTGCCGGTCCCGCCGGACTTTCACGGTGGTGAGGAGAACTTCCGCTCCGTCGACTACATGGCGATCCCCGGCCCGCCGGCCCAGACCCTTGCCACGATGCTGTTCGACGGTGTGTTCGAACGCTTCCCCGATCTGCGTGTCGGTGTCATCGAGCAGGGTGCCATCTGGGTGCCGAGCTGGATGCGCCAGATGGAGTCGGCATTCGACGCCTTCTCCCGCCACGAGGAGCGCCTTCGCTCACTGTCACTCCGACCCAGCGAGTACGTGCGCCGGCAAGTGCGCTTCACGCCCTACCCCACCGAGGACGTCGGATGGATCATCGGCCAGGCCGGTCATGAGGTGTGCATGTTCTCGTCCGACTACCCGCACGTGGAAGGCGGCCGCCGACCGATCGAGCGCTTCGAGGCCTCCATCACCGGCATCGGCGACGACGCACGGCGCGCCTTCTACCACGACAACTTCGCCGACCTGATGGGCCACGCCCTCGCCCCGACCTGAGACCCGACCGAAGGTCCGACCTGAGACCCGACCGAAGTGCCGACCGAAGTCCCGACCTAAGGTCGATGCATGCCAGGAGCAGAGGAGTTCGTCGGCCCGTCCACCGAGTTGCTGCAGTCGCTGATCCGCAACGAATGCGTCAACGACGGCACGCCCGAGTCCGGCTACGAGACGCGCAACGCCGACCTGCTGCAGATCGTTCTCGAGGGCGCCGGCCTCGACGTGGCCCGCTTCGAGAACCAGCCGGGACGGGCATCGATCGTCGCCCGTATCGAGGGCTCGGACCCCGACGCCCCGTCGCTGTGCATGATGGGCCACACCGACGTGGTGCCGGTCAACCTCGACGGCTGGTCCCACGACCCGTTCGCCGGGGACTTGATCGACGGCGAGGTGTGGGGTCGCGGCGCCATCGACATGCTGAACGTCACAGCCTCCATGGCTGTCGCGTTCCGCCGTCTGGCTGCAGACGGGTTCAAGCCTCGCGGTGACCTGATCTACTTCGGCGTCGCTGACGAGGAAGCGGGCGGCGACTGGGGTGCCAAGTTCATGGTCGACGAGCACTGGGACGCCGTCGGCGCCGATTACGTCGTCACGGAGCTCGGTGGCTGGTCGAGCGTCGACTCCCAAGGCACACGGCACGTCAACGTCAACGTCGCCGAGAAGGGGATCGCCTGGACCCGCATCCGGGTGCGCGGAACGCCAGCCCACGGCTCGATGCCGTACGGCTCGGACAACGCTCTGGTCACGGCAGCCGAGGTGGTGCGCCGGCTCGCCAACTACCGCACGCCGGCGAACTTCGACGACATGTGGACAGCTCAGGTGGCACAGATGCAGATCGACGAAGACCTCAAGGCGGCGCTGACCGACCCCGCTCGTATCTGGGACGCCTTCTCATCGCTTCCTCAGGCCGCCGCCCGGATCGCCCACGCCTGCACCCACACGACGATCTCACCGAACGTGGCCCACGGCGGTCAGAAGACGAACACCATCCCAGACATCATCGACCTCGACGTCGACATCCGTCTCGTGCCGGGCGAGACGCACGCCACGGCCGATCACTACCTGAGCGAGGCGCTCGGCGACCTTGCCGACCGCGTCGAGATCTCCAGCTTGCAACAGTCCCCGCCGACCACGTCGCCCACAGGCAATGCGCTCTGGTCAGCCATCGCCAAGCGCGCCCAGGTCGCATACCCGGGCGCCGAGCTGCAGCCGGGGCTGCTGGTCGGCGGCACGGACGCCCGCTTCTTTCGCGAGAAGGGCTCGATCGCCTACGGCACGGCGCTGTTCTCGCCGAACGTGACACTGGAGTCGTTCGGTCAGCGTTTTCACGGCAACGACGAGCGCATCGACATCGAATCACTCGGACTGTCGGGTGAGTTCTGGTACGGCCTGGCCCACGAGATGGTCGGCTGACCGCCAAAGCGCGTCGCTAGCCTCTCCCCATCGAACGCGCTCGCACCCACGGGACGGACTGGGATCCTGGGGACGAGCGTCGGCGCATCGTCGTCCTGGCCGCAGTCATCGCCCTGTTCGCCGGCACGCTGGCCGTTGCCCTGCTGACTGGCGACGCTGCGCCCGACCAGGTGGCGGGTGCTCCCCGAGCGTCCGAAGCGACGTCGGACGTACCGGCGACGTCCACGACGAAGAAGCGGCGAGCCACCCCGACGATCACCGACGATCGCACGACGATCTCCGTGCTGGCCGACGACGGCAAACCCTCGGAGGAGCGCACGCTGGCGGAGGCCTTCACCGTTACCGATCCCGACCTTCAGCCCAAGAGCGTCGTCGCCTCGGGCTCTGGGCTGTTCTTCGCCCAGAACATGATGTATCGCCACAACGTCTCCGTGTACGACCGGGCGGGCGACGAGGTGGCCACCGTGAGCGATCGCGTCGACCTGTCGGAGCTCGGCGTCGACGGCGGTGTCGTCGCCGACGGGTCGCCGGTCGAGGCGGCGTTCACACCCGGCGGCCGTTACGCCTACGTGTCGAACTACAAGATGTACGGCGACGGCTACAACCCGGTGGCCGACGACGACTGCGACGCCGGTGACTGGGACGACAGCTTCGTCTACCGCATCGACACGAACTCGTTCGAGATCGACACGGCCATCCCGACGGGCGCCGTGCCCAAGTACATGGCCGTCACGCCCGACGGCACGAAGCTCGTCGTCTCCAACTGGTGCGGCTTCGACGTGTCGATCATCGACATCGCCACCAACACCGAGCTGACCCGCGTGGATGTTGGCCGCCACCCGCGGGGCATCGCCATCACCAACGATTCGGCCAGCGCCTACGTCACGGTCATGGGAGAGCACCGCATCGTGCGCATCGACCTGGCCGGTTACGGCACCGCCGACATCCCGGGGGCCGGCAACACACCGCGCCACCTCGTGCTGTCGCCCGACGACCGGTTCCTCTACGTGTCGAACAACCTCGAGGGCGTGGTGCGCAAGCTCGACCTGCAAACGGGCGGTGAGGCAGGGCGCGTCGCCACCGGCGTGCAACCCCGAACGATGGTGCTGACCCCCGACGGCACTGCGCTGTTCGTCGTCAACTACCAGGACGGGACCGTCTCGAAGGTCCGCACCAGCGACATGTCGGTGCAACAGGAGCTGTACTCGGGGG
>JACDHN010000146.1 GCA_013821025.1 Acidimicrobiia bacterium
CGGGTTCATGCACTTCTACAATCAGCACCGTTCCCACGGCGCACTCGGCTGGGCCACACCCACCGACACTCTCAACCACCTACTTGGGGACAACCTCCCCGACATGCACAGCTAGCGATCGGTCCTTCCGATCGGGTCACGACCCGGACGTGCAGCACGTCCATGTACATCGAGGGTCCTCCCGTGGCTGCGCTTTCCCGGGCCGAGTCCCTCCGAAGGTGCCTTCGTGTCGCTCTGTCGCCTATTCGGAGCTGCTCGAGCGTTCCAGTTTCTAAGCCTCTAGCTGGGGTTTTGGGTGGTGGTCGAGCCCGGCGTCGATCCGGGGACCTTCCGCTTTTCAGGCGGACGCTCTGCCGACTGAGCTACTCGACCTTGAACTGTTCGAAACTCTTCGCGGTCCCGACGGGATTTGAACCCGCGACCTCCGGCTTGACAGGCCGGCGTGAACTCCAGACTTCACCACGGGACCGTGAATTTGCGCACCCCCAACGGGATTCGAACCCGTGCCGCCACCTTGAAAGGGTGGTGTCCTAGGCCGCTAGACGATGGGGGCCTTGAAGTTGGGTGGCCGGGGCCTCTTCTCGCTGAGAGCGCCATGACGTTAGCACCAACCCTTCCCGACTCCACCGGGCTCACATCGACCGCACGGTCCATTCCAGAAGCCACGACAGGTATGCGTAGAGCTGGTACTCGGGCGACTCCGACAACCCCTCCTCATCGTCCTCGTCGTCCTGATTGTCGTCGGTGATGCCGAGCATCGTGCCGAGCACGAGGCGGATCGTATTGAGCGAGCGCATGAACGCGTTGGCGCCGCCTTCGTCGAAGTGCGGGGCGTCACGCGACAGCGCCTGACGGACCGTGTCGATGGCGCCCATGCGGCTGGCCAGCAACTCGTCGCCCATCAAGCGGTGGTACTCCTCGTTGCGCTCGACATCGTCGTACACCGACGGGTTGAGGCGGGCGGTGATCGACGCTTCCACCGTGTCGCTGTCGGATGCCTGAGCGTGGAGGATCTGGCTCAGCTCGTCTAGCAGGCGCAGCAGCAGCGATCGTTCGTCAGACGGGATCCGCACGGCGATGCCGTCGTCGGTGCGCTCGATCGGCGGCTCGAACATCAAGTGTCGTGTTCCATCGTCGCCCAGAGCCCGTGTTCATGCAGGCGGAACACGTGCAGCTCTGCCTGCTCCCGGGCGGCCGAAGCGACCACCGCCTTGCCCTTGTGGTGCACGTCGAGCATCAGCTCGGTGGCTTTCTCGAGGCTGTAGCCGAACAGCTTCTGCAACACGTGGGTGACGTAGCTCATGAGGTTGATGGGGTCGTTCCACACAATCACGACATACGGCCGGTCGACGCGGACGTCCTCGTCGACATCGGGCTCCATGACGGGCGCGGACGGGGACGACATCGGACCCAGTCTGCCGGTGTTTGCGGATTGAGCGCTCGGAAATCGGCCGCCATACGATGAGGAGCCGTGACCGTCGGCAGCCGACCCCTCGTTCCGTCCAGGCTGGCGCCGGACGGTCTTACGCACCACGGGCACGGCGCCCGTTCTGCCAGCAGCACGGTCGGCGCCTACTTGGCGCTCACCAAGCCGCGGATCATCGAGTTGCTGCTGATCACGACGGTGCCGCCGATGGTGCTGGCCGAGCAGGGCTGGCCGTCTACGTGGCTCGTGTTGATCACTGTGATCGGCGGGACGCTCGCTGCCGGCGGGGCGAACGCCATCAACATGGTGGTGGATCGCGACATCGACCGCCTCATGCCGCGCACCCAGAGCCGCCCGCTCGTCACCGGCGCCATCGGCCCGGGTCCCGCCTTGGCGTTCGCCGTAGCCCTCGAGATCCTGGCGTTCGCCGTGCTGTGGTTCGGCGCCAACCTGCTGTCAGCCGTCTTGGCGCTGAGCGCCGCCGCCTTCTACGTCGGCGTGTACACGCTCTGGCTGAAGCGGACGAGTCGGCAGAACATCGTCATCGGCGGCGCCGCCGGCGCCGTGCCCGTGCTCGTGGGATGGGCCGCCGTGAACGATTCCATTGCGTGGACGCCGATCGTGCTGTTCGTCACGATGTTCCTGTGGACTCCGCCCCACTTCTGGGCCCTGGCCATCAGGTACCGCGACGAGTACCGCACAGCGGGAGTGCCGATGCTGCCAACCGTCGTGCCGCTGGCGCACGCCGCCCGCCACATGGCGGCGTACACCGTGGCGCTCGTGGCGTCGACGCTGTTGCTTGTGCCCGTGGCGTCGCTGACCTGGATCTACACGGCCTTCGCCATCGTGCTGGGTGTCGTGTTCCTGGGCTTCACGCTGGCGCTCGTGCGCCGGCCAACGGCGACGATGAGCATGCGCGTGTTCACGTTCAGCATCACCTACGTGACGTTGTTGTTCGGCGCCATCGTGGTGGATGTGCTGTTGGAGCACGGCGTCTCATGAGCTTCGATCCACTGACGTGTGGATTTCGGCCCGACGACAAGACGCCAGGTAACCTCGGCGCCCGGTACCGTCGCCCGGCTGTCGGAGCCCAACCTGATCCAGTGAGCTCACCTGCATGACCACCATCGACACGAGAGCCACCTCGGCGACGACGGACGGCCCGGCTACGGCCGGCACGACAGGGGTCGCTCGGCTCGACACGGTGGCGGCCTGGTTGACGTCGACCGATCACAAACGCATCGGGCGCCTGTTCATCGGATCTTCGCTGGCGGCGATGCTCGCAGCCACAGCTACAGGGATCGTGCTCGGGATCGAGCGCACGTACGCTGATCGTGAGGTGTTCGACACCGCGGCGATGCCCCAGCTGTTCGCCGGCTTCCGCGTCGGGCTCGTCTTCGGCGTAGGCATCCCGCTGCTCGTCGGCCTGACCGTGGCGATCGTTCCGCTGCAGCTCGGGTCCCGATCGCTGGCGTTCCCCAGGGTTGCTCAGACCGGGTTCTGGGCCTGGGCCATCGGCCTCGTGCTCGTGGTCGTAGCGTTGGCCAACAACGGCGGCCCCGGAGGCGGCAACGCAGACATGGTCGACCTGTTCCTTGCGGCCCACGGACTGCTCGTCGTCGGTCTGACGATGGCCACCGCAACGGTGGCCGCAACGGTGCTCACGAGCCGGGCACCGGGCATGACGATGCGCAGGCTGCCCGTGTTCTCGTGGTCGGCGCTCGTGGCGTCGATCATGCTCGTGCTCAGCCTGCCCGTCCTGCTGGGCGTGCTGATCTACCTGTTCGTCGATCATCGCAACGACCGAGTGGCGTTCGGCGGCCACACCGGCATCGGACCGTGGACGGCGTTCGCGATCACGCAGCCGGCTACCTATCTGATGGCGATCCCGGCGCTGGGTCTGGCCGCAGAGCTGATCGCCGTGACGTTCCGCCGCCGGCTGGCCGTGCGCGGCGTGCTGTTCATCGGGCTCGGACTGGTGGGCGTCGCCGGGCTCGCTGCCGTGACCCAGCAGCAGTTGTTCCTCGTGCGCTGGCGGGGGAGCGGGTTGTCATTGGACGAGTTCGGGTCGACGTTCAAGGATCTTGTCCCCTGGGCATTGTTCCTGGGGCTGCCGTTGCTCGGAGCGCTCGTCGTCCTCGCCACCGGCGCGTTCACGGCGAAGGGGGCCCGCCCGCGCCTCGTTGGCCCGTTCCTGTTCGCCTTTCTCGGCGTGGGCATGATCCTCACCGGCATGGTCGGCGCCCTTGCCTACCCGATCTCGGATCTCGGCCTTGTTGGTACGGTCTTCGAGGAAGGGTCGTTCATCTACGTCGTCTACGGGTCGGTGCTGGCAGGTCTCGGCGGCGTCGCCTACTGGGCTCCCAAGTGGTGGGGACGAACGCTGCCCAACAAGCCGTTGCTCGGCCTGGCCGGCCTCGGCTTCATCGCTACGGTGCTGGCGTCGCTGCCCTACTACGTGGCCGGGTTCGCCGATCAGCCGGCAGGTGCCGTCGACTTCGACTACAGCGGGCCAGTGAAACTGTGGAACGTCGCGGTGCTGGCCGGGCACACCCTGATGTTCGTCACGGTGGCGGCGTTCGCCGGCCTAGCCGTCAAGACATTCACGGGCGACGGCGAGTCCAGCGTCGACGACCCCTGGGAGGCGCACACGTTGGAGTGGGCGACGTCGTCGCCGGCCCCGGTTCAGAACTTCGCCGACGTGCACACCGTTGCCTCCCCAGAACCGTTGCTCGATCTGCATGCCGGCCCTGGCGACCCCGAGACGGAGCACCGGCCGTGACGCAGGCGCTCCCAGCCGCTCCCCAACCGCCGCCGCGGCGCCAGGTGCTGGTCGGCACCGCGCTCGGCTGCGCCGCCGGCACGATGCTCGTTGGCGGCATGTTGGCGGTATGGATCCTGATGCGCGAGCGCGTTGTCGCCACCGGAGAGCCGTGGGTGCCCGAGGACGCTTCCATCCCAGAGGTGCCCTCGAACATCATGTTCATCAGCTTCTTCGCCCTGTTGCTGTTCGCCCAGTGGGCAGTGCACGCGATGAAGCGGCGCCAGCGGGTCAACACCGGCTTGGCGCTCGGCACGACGGCGGTCGTGGCCATCGCCATCATCAACGCTCAGGGCTACGTGTACTCCCAGATGGAGCTGCCGCTCGCCGGGAGTGGCTACGGGCCGATGTTTTACAGCATCACCGGCGTGTTCCTGGTCCTGATGGTGATTGGCCTCGGCTACACCGGTGTCACCGCCTTTCGCGTGCTCGGTGGTCGCGAAGACGACGAGCTGGTCATCTCGCATGCGCTGTACTGGTACTTCGTCGCGGCCGCCTTCGCTGCCATCTGGTTGTTCGTGTACGTGACGAAATGATCGGGGCCACGTAGCGATGCTCACCACCGGAACCAAGCTGCTCGTCGGCGCCACCGTGGCTGCGTTCGTCGCAGCGATCGTGTACGGCCTCGCCAAGGACGGCACGCTCGGTGTCGTCGGTCTGCTGTCAGCCGCGACCGCCCTCGGTCTCTTGGCCGGCATCAACCTCGTCGCGCGCGACTCCAACGTGTCGGCCATGGACGCCGAAGCAGTCGTCGAAGCGCCTGTGTCCCGTTCCGCCCCGTCTCCCAGCCTGTGGCCGCTCGTCGTCGCAGGTGGGGCTGGTCTGATCGTGTTCGGCCTCGTAACGGAGCAGGCGTTCTTCCTGCTCGGCGTCATCCTCGTCGGGCTCGGCGTATTCGAGTGGATGCTCGAAGCGTGGAGCGAGCGGGCGTCGGCAGACGTGGCGTTCAACCGCGAGGCGCGGGGTCGCCTGTCGGGTCCGCTGGAGTTTCCCGTGCTGGCGGCCGTCGCCGCCGTCGTCGTGATCTTCTCGTTCAGCCGGATCATGTTGTTCCTGTCGAAGACGGCCGGCCCTGTGGCCTTCGTCATCGTGGCCCTGCTGATCCTGGTCGGCGGGTTCGGGTTCGCCTACCAGAAGTCGGTCAGATCGACCGCCATCGCTGCCATCACCGCCATCGGTGCCCTCGGGCTCGTCGCGGGAGGCGTTGCTGCCGGGCTGGAGGGAGAGCGCGAGCTGCACCCCCACGAGTCCACGGCCGATCTCGGCGACGAAGCGGCCTGCGACACCAGCGACGAGACCGAGGCCGATGAGAACGCCACGCAGACAGTGGGCAACAAGGCCAACGTCTTCGCCGTCATCACCCTTGGCGATGGCGACGAGCTGACTGCCATTCTGTCCGGAGGCCGCGAGACGACACGGATGGCGATCGGGCGTTCCAACGCCGCCAACGTCATCTTCCGCAACGAGTCCAACGAGCCCCGCCGTCTGGTGCTGTCGACGGGGTCGAAGGCGGCTGTCGACGAGAACGGCGAGGAGATCGAGGGGGAGCGGATCCTCGATCAGCGCTGCACGGCGCTCGCCGAGGAGGGTGGATCGCAGCTGCTCACGTTCAAGATCGACAAGTCGTCGCGCGACGCCGATGAGCCGTTCCAGTTCACGGTGCCCGGCGTCGACGCCGCGCCGATCGAGGTGGTCGTTCCGTGAGCGCGCTCGCTACGGTGACCTCCGTGCCCGCCCGCCGTCGAGCCATCGCTTTGATCGGCACGGTGTGCGCGCTGGTGATGACGGCATGCGCCGAGGACGCCCCGCAGGACACCTGGCAGCCCGAGGGCCCGAACGCCCAGAAGATCCACAACTTGCAGTGGCCGGTGTTCGCCGTGGCAGGTCTCGTGGGAGTGATCGTGTTCGCGGCGATCATCTACGAGGTCGTGAAGTTCAAGGACCGCGGCCAGCCGATCCCCAAGCAGACCCACGGCAAGCCGGCACTCGAGATCGGCCTAACGATCGTCCCGGCGCTGATCCTCATCGGTGTTGCCGTGCCGACGGTCGGCACGCTGTTGGCGCTGGCCGAGACGGACGACACGGAGTGTTCGGTCAACGTATACGGCCAGCAATGGTGGTGGGCGGTCGAGTACCCTCAGCAGGACGGCTGCGGAGGGATCAGTGAGGAGTTCGTCACCAGCGGCCAGATGGTGATCCCCACCGGTACCAAGGTGCTGATCAGCGGCACCAGCAACGATGTCATCCACTCGTGGTGGGTACCGGCACTGAATGGCAAGCGCGACATGGTGCCTGGCCGGGTGCACACGCTGCGTACCGAGGCCGACGATCCTGGCATCTACGCCGGGCAGTGCACAGAGTTCTGCGGCCTGTCGCACGCCAACATGAAGATGGAGATCGTGGCGCTTGCCCCCGACGACTTCGAGGCCTGGAAGGCCAACCAGCTCGAGGGCTACCAGTCGCCAGAGGAGGCATCGCTGGCTGGTCAGGGCGAAGCGGTGTTCATCCAGCAGTGTTCGCGCTGTCACACTGTGAACGGTCTGGAAGATGCGAACGGGCCGATCGTGTCCGATCCCGAGCAGTACGTCTACTCGGGTGTGGCCCCCAACCTGACGAACCTGATGACGCGCAACACGTTTGCCGGTGCCATGTTCGAC
>JACDHN010000014.1 GCA_013821025.1 Acidimicrobiia bacterium
GCCGTCGACGCTGGTCGGCGCCGGCGCCATGTCGGGGGTGATGGGCACGCTCACCTCGGTCGGCGGTCCGCCGATGGCGCTCGTCTACCAGCGCGAAGAGGCTGGGAAGTTGCGCTCGACGTTGGCTGGCTTCTTCCTGTTCGGTGCCTCGCTGGCCTTGGTGACGCTGGCGGTGAGCGGCGAGCTCGGCCGCCGCCAGTTCGTCGACGGGGTGCTGCTGCTGCCGGGGCTGGTGGTCGGGTTGCTGATGGCGCGCTGGCTTGCGCCGGTGCTCGATCGCGGTTGGACGCGGCCGGCGGTGCTGGTGATGTCGACGGCGGCGGCGCTGGCGCTGGTGTTCGACGCCGTCATCGGGTGACCCCGGCGGTGAAGCGGCACGGCGAAGCTCCCCCCACCACGGTCTGGGCGTGATTTCTCCCAACTCACGTTCTGGGTGGAATCTCTTCCAGCTGTCGGAAGGATTCCCGCCCAGTTCACCGTGGCGTGGGGACGAAGCGGGCGGGATCGAGGTCCGCTGGCGCCACGCCGAGCGCCGGCAGGTCGGCGGGCCAAGGTCGGTCACCGACGACGGCAGCCACGGCGGCTGCCATCGCCGGAGCGGACTTGATGCCGGCGCCGCCCTGTCCGACGAGCCAGCAGAAGCCCGGCGCGCCACCGTCCCACCCCAGTGCTGGTGCCCTGTCCGGTGTGAACGTGCGCAGGCCGGCCCACTCCCTGCGCACGGTGCGCACGTCGAGCGTCGTCGTCTCGGCCAGCATCTCGAGCGCCCATGCCACGTCCTCGGTCTCCGGTCTGGCGTCGACCGGGTCGCTGGGATGCTCGTCGGCGGGGGAAAGCAACAAGCCGCCCGACTCGGGTTCGAAGTAGCAACGCTCGCCGACGTCCATCACCAGCGGCCAGCTGGCGACCTCGTCGGGTGCCGGCACCAGGCACGCCGTCCTGCGCAACGGTTGCAGCCCGAGCGGGGTGATGCCTGCCGACGTGGCGACGGCGTCACCCCAGGCGCCTGCGGCGTTGACCACCACGTCGGCTACCAGCGTGTCGTCGTCGAGTAGGACGGTCCAGCCGTCGCCCCGTGGTGTGCATGCCCGCACCGGAGCGCCGAGGCGCTGGTGAGCGCCGCGGTGGCGGGCGCCGCGTGCGTACGCAGCCAGCAGGCCGGCCACGTCAACGGCTCGGGCATCGGGCTCCCAAACGCCGCCGCCGTCGACGGCAGCGGGGCGCAGCGCCGGGACCAGGCGCAGCGCCTCCTCGGGGTCGACACGCCGTGCGGTCGGCGCCACTCCCGAGGCCGCCATCGCGGCGATCTGGTCGAGCAGCGCCGTGTCCTCGCGCCGGCCGATCCACAACAGGCCGCGTGGCGCTGTGAGCGGGTGGTCGGCGAAACCGACCGGCGGTTGCTCCAGGAACGGTCTGCTGGCCCTCGCCAGGGCGCAGACTGTGCGATGGCCGACGGTCTCCGACAGGATGGCCGCTGATCGACCCGTTGCGTGCACGCCGAGTTCGCGCTCGGTCTCGACGAGCGTCACGTCGTGGTGCTCGGCGAGTGCCCAGGCCGCCGACGTTCCGGCGATGCCGCCGCCGATCACGACCACTCGGCGCCGGCTTGTCACTGGTGAACCATGTCACCGATGCGAGCGACCGAGCGCCAGCGAGGTAGTGACCAGGAGCTGCGCGGACCGCAAGCGGTGTGGCCGGGGAACGCCATCACGGAGGCGTGGCGACGCCCGCCTCGCGCAGGTCGTCGAGCACGGAGCTCATGTGGGCTCGAGTTGCCTGCTGGGCGGCTTCGGCGTTGCCTGCCTCGATGGCGTTGAAGATGTCGACGTGCTCGCCCCAGCCGAGCAGGCCCCTGCGGTCGACGAGTATCGAGAACACCAGCTCGGTCTTTGCCCGCAGCGGCTCGACGGCGGGACCGAGGTAGCTGTTGCCAGCTGCGCGCTCGATGGCCAGGTGGAACTGGCGGTGGGCGGAGGCCGCCTTCACGACGTCATTGACGGCGGTGGCTTGGCGGCCGTTGTCGAGGATCTCTCGGATCTCGGCGAGCTGTTCGGGGGTGCGCCGCTCGGCGGCGAGCTGGGCGGCGAACGCCTCCAGCACGCTGCGCAGCTCGAGCAGCTCCACGGCACGCTCGGGGTCGAGCGTGGCAACGTGGGCACCTCGGCGCGGTGTGACTTCGACCAGGCCGGTGTTCTCCAGCGCCCTGATCGCCTCCCGAACAGGGTTGCGCGAGACGCCGAGCTGCTCGGCGAGACGGTCTTCCAGCAGGCGCTCTCCTGGCTGCAACTCGCCCCTGCGGATCATGTCGCGCAGTTCCTCGGCGACCACCTCGCGCAGGGTGCGATGGGCTTCCCCGAGTCGGCCGGCAACCACGGATCGAGCGTACCGGCGCCCCGCCGCGTGAACGGGTCCACATCCGGGGCGGCACTTGCTGAGCGCATACGAACATCGGTACGCGATCGACGTCGTGTTCGCTCCCTGAGTGTCGCTCAGCCTGCTGCTGGGCCGGCGCCAGGATCGACGGTCTCCTCATGGATCCAGCGCAGATAGGCCGGATGGCCCGAACTGATCGGCATGGCGATGACGCACGGGACGAGATCGGGGTGCTCGGCGTCGGTCTTGGCGACGATGGCGGGCACGAGCGCCGAGCGGCTGTGCACGGCGATGCGCGACTGGGCGTCGTCATAAATCGAACCGTCCCAGCGGTAGATCGCCCGGATGTCGGCGATGACGTGCACGCAGGCGGCCAGCCGTTGGTCGACGAGCGTCCGCGCGAAATCAGTGACCCAGGCTCGATCCTCCGCGGTGATCACGATCTCGGAGCACGAGTCGGACAGCACGGGCTGACTGCGGTGCAGATCGGTATCGTCGGTCATTGACGCCAGCGTGTCACGACCGGAGAAGTGCCGTCGTCCCCGGGGGTTGTCAGGCGAGACAAGGCGGCGTAATCTGTGATCTCTACTTCGACGCGGGGTGGAGCAGTCCGGTAGCTCGTCGGGCTCATAACCCGAAGGTCGCAGGTTCAAATCCTGCCCCCGCCACCAAGAAACCCCAGGTCGGGCACCATGCCGAGCCTGGGGTTTCGTCTTACACCGGTGTACTTCTAACGGATCTTCTAACGGATTCGGTGTGCTGTCCCGGTTCATAGTGGACGTGTTGGTTCCGGTTGCTGTGTTCCAGTTCGGGGACTGGCTCCGGTAGCTGGGCGACACTGGCTCCGGTAGCTGCGTTACACCTGTCTGGTTCCGGCTGCTGGTGCTGAGCCTCCTCGATGATGACGTGCATCGTCGTCAGGGCCCGGGGAGGTCGTCATCGTGTTAGTGGAGCTGGGGCTGGTGGAGCAGCGGTATCAGGCAGTGCTCGAGGTGTTGAACAACGCCTCGACGGTGACGGACGTGGCGGTCCGGTTCGGGGTGACGCGTCAGACGGTGCATCGCTGGCTGCGCCGCTACGCGGCCGATGGGATCGCGGGGTTGGTGGATGGTTCGGCGCGGCCGTTGTCGTGTCCGCATCAGATGCCACCCGAGGTTGAGGCCCGCATCATCGAGCTCCGACGGTTGAACCCGGGGTGGGGGCCGAGAACGATCCTGTTCGGTCTCGAGGCTGAGCGGGTCTCACTGTTGCCGGGTCGGTCGTCGGACTATCGGTGCCTGGTGCGTCACGGTCTGATCGAGCCCGAAGCTCGTCGTCGGAAGAAGGCGGACTACAAGCGGTGGGAACGCAGCCGGGCGATGGAGCTATGGCAGATGGACGTCGTTGGCGGTGGGTGTGCTCACCTGTTCTGGCCCCACCTTGAGCGGGTTGTGCTCGTCTGATTTGGCCCCACCCGGCTGAGGGGGTCCACCTCGATGGCATGGCCGCCGTGAACGGTGGGTTGATGGAGAAGAGGTCGAGGGTGGAGTTGTTCGAGCAGATCCGTAGGGCACGCCGGTTCGATGCCGGTGTATCGATCCGCGAGTTGGCGAAGCGGTTCGATACGCATCGCCGCACGGTCCGTGAGGCGTTGGCGTCGCCGGTGCCGCCGGCCCGTAAGCCGGTGGTGCGGGCGTGTCCGGTGTTGGATCGGTGAAAGCCGACGATCGACGTCTGGTTGGAGCGGATCGGGAGGCGCCGCGCAAGCAGCGTCACACCGCACGGCGGGTGTGGCAGCGGTTGGTCGACGAGCATCGTGCGCAGGTGGGCGAGTCGACGGTGCGCCGCTATGTAGCCGATGCCCGACGCCGTCAGCCGGCGGTGTTGGCGGAGGTGAAGGTGCCCCAGACCCATCCGCCTGGCGCCGAGGCGGAGGTCGATTTCGGGCAGGTGAGCTTCTTCCTGGCTGGGGTGCAGGTGGAGGGCTGGATGTTCGTGTTGCGGCTGTCGGCGTCGGGCCGTGGGTTTCATCGCGTCTATTTGAATCAGGCCCAGCAGGCGTTCTTTGATGGCCACGTCCGTGCTCTCGAGCACATGGGTGGGGTGCCGGGCCGGATCCGTTACGACAACTTGAAGCCGGCCGTGGTGCGGGTGTTGAAGGGACGCGACCGGGCCGAGTCGGAACGGTTCATCGCTCTGCGATCGCATTACGGGTTCGACTCGTTCTTCTGTCAGCCCGGTCTCGAAGGCGCCCATGAGAAGGGCGGCGTCGAGGGTGAGGTCGGCAGGTTCCGCCGCCGCCACCTGGTCCCTGTCCCTCACGTCGACACGATCGCCGAGCTGAACGAGCTCGTCGCTGGCGGCGACGCCACCGACGATGCCCGCTGGATCGCCGGTCGGGCATTGACGGTCGGCGACCACTTCAAGCTGGAAGCCAACACGCTGCAGCGCCTCCCGGTCGAGCCGTTCGACACCACGCTGCTGCTCACACCGCGGGTCGACACAAAGTCGCGGGTGTGTGTCCGCCAATGCTTCTATTCGGTCCCGGTGCGTTTCGTTGGTCGCCGCGTCGAGGTGCGCCTTGGCGCTGAGACCATCGAGGTCCTCGATGGCCCCAGGGTGGTGGCCGTCCATGCCCGGCTGGTGGCCAAGGGTGTCGAGTCGCTGGTGCTGGATCATTACCTGGAAGTGCTGCACATCAAGCCTGGCGCCCTGCCCGGCGCCACCGCCTTGGCCCGGGCGCGAGCCTCCGGGGCGTTCAGCATCGACCATCAGCACTACTGGATGACTGCCCGGCGCCGTCTCGGTGATCAGGCCGGCACCCGTGCCCTGGTCGAGGTTCTCCTCGCTCACCGCAGCCTGCCCGCCGACGCCATCCGCGTCGCCCTGCGGGCTTGTGTCGAGATCGGTGTGGTCGATCCCGACGTGGTGATCGTCGAGGCACGCCGCGCCGCCGGCGGCCACACCGCAACGGTGGTGCCGATCGGTGACGCCCTGGCCCGCTACGACCGGCCACCCCCGACGATCGATCACTACGACCAACTCCTGGAGGCCCGATGACCACCACCACCACCACCACCACCACCACCACCACTGATACTGCGGCCTCAGCGGCGATCGAAGCGGCCGCCCGGGAGCTGCGCCTTCCATCGATCCGTGAACACGCCGGCCGGCTCGCCGCCCAGGCGCAGCGGGCCAAGGCCACCTATCTGGGGTTCCTCGCCGAGTCCCTCACCGTCGAAGTCGACGACCGCACCGAACGCCGCCGGGCCCGGCGCATCCACGAAGCCCGCTTCCCTCGCATCAAACGCCTCGCCGACTTCGACTTGGACGCCGCCCCGACCATCAACCCGGCCACCATCGCTACCTTGGCCACCGGCAGCTACCTGGACACCGGGGAACCCGTCGTGCTGATCGGTGATTCCGGCACCGGCAAAACGCACCTACTCATCGGTCTCGGCATCGCCGCCTGCGAACAAGGACGCCGGGTGCGTTACGCCACCTGCGCGCAGCTGGTCAACGAACTCGTCGAAGCCGCCGACGAACGACGCCTCGCCCGACTCGTCACCCGCTACGGGCGCCTCGACCTGCTTTGCGTCGACGAGCTCGGCTACGTCCAACTCGACAGCCGCGGCGCCGAACTGCTGTTCCAGGTTCTCACCGAGCGAGAAGAGAAGGCCTCCGTCGCTGTGGCATCGAACCTCTCGTTCAGCGAATGGGGCCAGATCATCACCGACCCTCGCCTCGTCTCAGCTGTCATCGACCGCGTCACCTTCAACGCCCACATCCTCGAGACCGGCACCGATTCCTACCGGCACCGCACCAGCCGCACCCGCAGCCCGAGAACCACCCGCAACAACTGAAACGCCCGCACCCTCACCCCATCGGCGCCACCCCGAAGGCCCCCCGAGCCACACAGCACCCCGTTTCCCCGCCGCAGGGTGGGGCCAACTCAGATGAGCACAGGTGGGGCCAATCCGGCTTGACATTCCCAAGCTCGTCGATCGTCGCTCCGGGCAGTGCGAAGACCGAAATCCCGAACGTGCCGTAGACATCGTGCATTCGCTGCGCATCGGCGCGGAGTATCGATTCGGCGAGACGACCGCCACGAAGCACGATCTCCTCATCGTCGCCAAGATCGTCACCCGGTCGGACAAATCGCTGTTTCACCGGGCCGAAGCTACCGATCGGGACCGAGCAACGTAGGGCGGCGATCGCCGTCAGGTCAAACGTTCAAGGGCTCGCCCGATGTGCGCCCAGGATCCGGTGTTCAGAGATGCTCGACCACCGTGTTTCGGGGACGCAATTATGGGATGGGTAGCCGAGCGCGGACGTAAGTGCCGAACTCGGGCGCGTCGGGTGGACAATCTCTCGGCGCAATATCGTGCGGCTCCGGGGGTGGAGCCGAGGCCGTCACGTTCCGAGGTTGGGCCGGTCGACTCGCTGGTCGGTCGTCTTTGGGTGGCCGACACTGACGTCGGTCATCACGCCGTCCGTCGCTCGTCATTGATGCAATTCCAGATCCTTCCTCGGGAGGTGACTTCGTAGCCCAACTGCTCCATGTGGACTCCAGTCTACGGGCGAGCTCCGTGCGAGCCCGTAGATCAGACGTCATCGCCACCGGCCGGGCGCCCGTCGTGAGGGACACTCGGATCTTCTGGTTGAGGCTGATCTGCTGGTTACCGAATCGCTACGGCACATTCAGATGCCGCGGCCTCGATCAGCGCGGCGAGCGTGTGTGCCTGCCCGATGGCGTCCTCTCGCCCGAGGAGGATCGAAGGACGACTCCTCACTGCTGCGGCGAACTCCTCGAGCTCAAGCTGGTATGAATTTTCCACCTGAGCAGCTTCGCGTCGCGGTGACCCGACCTGTGGAACGATGTCGAGGCGAGGTTCCAGACAGTGCCATGGGTCGTTGACCCGGATGGTCCCGGCGGTCCCGACGACTTCGAGGGCGCTGCGGTCGGGAAGGTGGAAGCCGCTGTCGAAATGCAGCATGACATCGCCTTCGAAGCGCAGCGTGCCGACCATCTGGACCTCGACCCCGGTCGGTCCGATTTTCCACTGAGCGTTCGCGGTTGTCGGTTCGCCAGCGAGCAGCCGTGCTGCGTTGACGCAATAACAGCCCACGTCGAGCAATGATCCGCCGGCGAGGGTCGGGTCGAGTCGGACGTCACCGGGGGCGTCGGTGGGCCAGGTGAAAGAGCTGTTGATCAGTCGGAGCTCGCCGATCTCGCCGCTGGCAACGAGATCGGCGAGGTGCAGTGTTTGCGGGTTGTATCGGTACATGTATGCCTCGCTCATCACCAAGCCGTTCGCCTTGGCGAGGTCGAAGGCATCGATGACTTCGGTCGGGTGGCGGCTGTACGGCTTCTCGCAAAGGACGTGCTTGCCCGCGTGTAGTGCCCTCATGGTCCACTCGTGGTGGAGCCCGTTGGGGAGGGGGATGTACACCGCCTCGATGGTGGGATCCGCCAACAGTGCGTCGTAGGTGCCGTAGGAGACTGGGATACCCCACTCTCGAGCGAACCGGGTGGCCCGTGTGGAGGTCCGGCTGGCAACGGCCCGGATTTCGGCAGATGCTGTGAGCGCCGCGCCGCGGAGCACTTTGGTGTTGATGAGGGCGGTGGACAGGATCCCCCAGCGAATTGGTTCGAGATCGGTTTCAGACATGTCGGCTCCGTTCGTGATTGACGGTCAGTCAGGCGAGAATCACCTCGACGCCGACTTGTCGGAGGGCCTCGACGTGTTCAGGGAGGGCACCGGCGTCGGTGACGACGATGTCGATTTCGTCGGCCGGGCACAGCCGAACGAAGGCGACAGCACCGAGTTTGGAGGCGTCGGCTACCAGAATCGTCCGTTTCGCGCTCGCGAGCGCCGCCCGTTTGGTCTCCGCGTCGTCGTATTCGTACTCGGTGACTCCGGCGACGACGTCGATTCCCCCGGACGTCAACACGAGTGTGTCGAAGGCGAGTTGTTCGAACGTGCGGATCGTCATTGGGCCGATGAAGGAACGCTCATGGGGTCGAACGGAACCGCCCGGGAGCATGAGGCTCACGTTCGGCATGTCGGCGAGCACGTCTGCGATCCGCAGGCTCAGCGCAATCGCCCTGATCCGGAGGTCGGGCCGCAGCGCGGCAGCGACCTGGACGGTCGTTGTTCCGGCATCGATGACGACGTTTTCACCGTCGCGGATGAGGGCAGCGGCCGCCTGGCCGATGCGTCGTTTGGCGTCGGCGTTGAGTCGTGCCCGAGCGGAGAACCCCGGTTCGAAACTTCGCGACAAGTTCGACACTGCTCCGCCGTGAACACGGGTTACCAGGCCCTGTTCTTCGAGTTCTTCGAGGTCGCGCCGGATTGTCATCTCGGAGACTTGGAGTTGGGCTGCGAGTTCACCGACACGTACCCGTCCGGACGCATGGACGAGCGATGAAACTCGTTCGAGGCGGTCCGATCTGCGCATTGTCACGGTGTCCATGTCAGTGTCGTCTTTCATCGCACTTCCAGTCGGCGGGCCAGTGCAGCTGCGCCGATGCAACCGGCCCAGTTTCCGAGCTCTGCCGAACGGACCTTCACCCGGGGGGGACCGAACTTGTAGCCAAGCACCGCCTGTTCGATGATGGCGAGCATTGCGGGATCTTCGCTGCGGGCATTGCCAGCGAGGACCACGACATCTGGGGCATACACGGCCACGAGCGTTCGAATCCCTTGTGCAAGGGCCTGGTGCGAGGCATGTACGAGTGCGATGGCCGTCGGGTCACCGGACTGCGCCTGCTCGTGAACCTGACGCGCGGTGCCGTGCTCACCGACCACACCGGCACGGCGTGCATTCTCGAGCAAGGCCGTCGCGGACGACATCGATTCGATGCATCCTCGAGCACCGCAGTAGCACAGCGGTCCGGTCGGATCGATCACGATATGGCCTGGTTCTGGATGTGTCCGCCCCGCCCCCTCGTACAGCTGGCCACGAACAACCACACCGACGCCGATCCCCGTACCGACGGCGACACATACAACGACCTCTCCATCGCGTCCTGCCCCGAACAGCGATTCACCCATGGCAGCCGCGTTGGCGTCGTTCTCGACAACGATCGACATCTCTTCGGCGGATCGACCGTGGCGATCCAGGCCGGAACGGATCGATCCAACGAGGTCACCCTGCATCGAAGGGGGAAGGGTGTACGGGTTGTCGACCCAACCGGTGATCGGATCGACGGGCCCGGTAACCGACACACCGATCGCGTACGCGCCGGGGCGAGTCTCGGATGAACCAAGCAAGGTGTCGACCATGTCGACGAGCTGGCCGAACGCGGCGCCTGCATAGTCGCGGTCGACTTCCTCCTGGCGCCGGTGCCCGATCGTTCCGGACGCCGCGACCTGGGCGGCACGGAGATTCGTGCCACCCAGGTCCACGCCGATCACGGTCTCGAGAGTCACCCGATCAGCACCCCTGATACAAGTTGTTCGCGACGTCCGGTTCGTCGAGATTGTCGACCGTTGCCACGATCGTCGGCAGGGCTGTCTCATCGGGCACGTCGACGCCGTTGATCGCATCGATCGCATATTGAATCGACAGCTCACCCATCGTGCGTGCCTGCTGCACGATCAGCGCGCCGACGTCGCCGTCCTGCAATTGCTCGACCTGGAACGGCTGCGCGTCGCCGCTGACAAAGCTGACGTCGCCTGCCGCGTCGGCTTCGGACAGCGCGGTGACGACACCAGGAGCATCGCCACCGTTGAACGTGAAGACCCCCGTCAAGTCCGGATTGGCGGCGAGCACCGATGAAACGATCTCGGCCGACTTGCCGGCCTCGCCACTGCTGAACTCGACCTCGAGAACTTCGATGTCTGGGTGATTCTCCATCTCCGCGAGGAATCCTTCCCGACCGAGGTCGTTCGTGGAAACTCCGGGAGGCGCAAAGATGCCGAGTACCTTGCCTTCGTCGCCCATCAGGCGGGCAATCTCCTGGGCCCCCTGCTGTCCGTAGAGCACGTAATCGGACCCGATATGGCCCGCGGCGATGCTCGCGTCCGCAAGTGTCGTATCGACGAGCACGAGCTGTGACCCATCGTCAGTGAGGGACTGCAGCGGCTCGAAGAGGGCGGTGTTGTCGTTCGGGGCGATGATGACGGCGTCAGGCCCAGTTGCGGCGATGGCGTTGACGATCGGGATCTGCAGGGTCGCGTCGAATGCGGTAGGGGCTTGGACGGCGAGGTTGACGCCCAACTCCTCGGAGGCGAGTTTGGCGCCGCACTCGATCGCCTTGTAGAAGTCGTCGCCGAGCGTTCCGAGGACGAGGGTGACGTCGACGCCTTCTCCGTCCGTGGCGCCGGTCCCCGGTGGCGCCTCCGTGGTCGCGTCCGTGTCAGACGGTGAAGGCTGCGACGGCGAAGATTCGTCGTCATCGGATCCACAGCTGACTACGGCGACGAGCAGGGTGGCGGCCAAGAGGCCGGTGAGTGTTCTGTTCATGATGCTGCCTTTCTTGTTCGTCATCCTGGGTGATGGCGATGTGATGCTCGCGATGTGTTCATCGCGATGGATCTTGCTCAGCAGAGGTCACCCCGCCGCCCGCAACCGACGACGTTGATCGACGAACACAGCGAGAATCAAGACGACGCCGACGGCGGCGAACTGCCAATACGGCCCAACACCGACGATGATGAAACCTTTGGCGATCACGATCGGGATGAAGACGCCGATGGCAGTACCAAGCATCCAACCCTTGCCGCCGAACAGGCTCGTGCCACCGATGACCACGGCGGTGATGACCTGGAGGTTGGTCGTTGTGTTGCCGGCGATCGTGGTGGTGCCGAAACGGGCCAGCGACAGGTACGCACCGATGCCGGCCGTCAGCCCGGCGATCGTGTACACCGCGATGAATTGGCGGTCGACTGCGATGCCGGCGCGTCTGGCCGACTCGGAGTTGGACCCGATTGCATAGGTCCACCGCCCGAAGACCGTCAACGCCAGCACCACGCCCGCGACCACGGTGATCAGCCCGGCAACAATGGCAATGACCGGCACGCCGGCGACCCGATCGTTGCCGAACTCGTTGAGTCCCTTCGGAACCGATCGGACATCGAGCCCACCCGACACCACGAGCGACAGTCCGTACGCGGCCCCGAGTGTTCCGAGAGTGACAACAAATGGTGGGATCTTCGCCTTCGCAACGAGGATTCCATTGACGAGTCCCCACCCGCATCCAGCGGCAACCGCAGCCAGAAGCCCAACGACGATGGCATCGATGCCGGCATTGCCGAACCACTCCATCACCTTGGCGCTGACCACGGATGAAAAGACCAGGATGGAGCCGACCGACAGATCAATGCCTGCAGTGATGATCACGAACGTCGCACCCACTGCGAGAACCAACAAGATGGCAGCATCACTGAGCGTCCCTCGAAGGTTCAGCACCGTCGGGAACGCGCTGGGCTCCAGGATTGAGAAGGCCACGACGAGCCCGATCAGGATGAGGAGCATCGTGGTGGTCGGCTTGGCAATCCACGACCTCACGGCCGCAGTCACGCTGCGGTCGTCCGAAGAGTCCGACTTCACGCCGCACTCAGATCAGTCGCGCCGGTGATCGCCCCGACGATTTCCTCGGCCGACGACGTGCTGACCACGAAGCGCCCGACACGCTGTCCGAGCCTCAACACCTCGACACGGTCCGCAACAGCCATGACTTCGGGGATGCTGTGGCTGATGAGCACGACGGACACTCCCCGGTCGCGTACCCGCCGAATGAGGTCCAGCACGTTCTGGGTCTGGCGCACTCCGAGTGCAGCTGTCGGCTCGTCGAGGAACAGCACATGTTTGGCCCAGGTGACCGCGCGGCAAACTGCGACGCCCTGACGCTGTCCACCCGACATGGTGCCGACTTCGTCGCGAAGCGCCTTCACCGTGACGTTCAGCGCGTCGAAGGTGACCTGCGCCTCGCGGCGCATCGCGGCGTCGTCGACGAACCCGATGCGGCCGAGCAGTCCCGACCGGCGGATCTCCCGACCGAGGAACAGGTTGGCCACGGGATCGAGCGTGTCGGCGAGGCTGAGGTCTTGGTACACCGTTTCGATGCCGGCGTTCCTCGCCTCGATCGGCGACGAGAACTCGACCGGGGAGCCTTCAAGGCGAACCGTTCCGCTGTCGGGCGAAATCACCCCGGACAGGATCTTGACGAGTGTGGTCTTGCCTGCCCCGTTGTCGCCCATCAGCGCGACGACCTCACCAATATGGACGTCGAAATCCGCTCCGCGGAGCGCTTCGACATTTCCAAACGACTTCCTCACCGCACGTGCGGACAACACCTCCCTGGTGTCCGAATCGAACATGTCCAGACCCTATAGGTGTGCGAGTAGCTACGTCAAGTGTTCATATCGAACAGACGATGTGGTACGTTGGCGGAGTGAAGACTGATGACGAATCGCGCCACCCCCCCTACATCGTCGACATCCGGTCCCAACCCGACGCACTGCAAGCATTGCTCGATGCCGGTTGGCCGCAGGAATGCACCCGCCTGCTCGAAAGCCTCGGAAGCTTCGAACGGATCGTCCTGACGGGCGTGGGTTCGTCGCTGCAGGGCATGTACCCCGCATACCTCCGCCTCGCCGCCGCCGGCCTCCCTGTGTGGTGGGAGGACACCGGCGAACTCCTCGAACACGACCACGGATCGATCACCCCCGACACATTGGTGTGGGTGACCTCGCAGTCCGGTGAATCAGCCGAGGTCGCCGAGCTCCTGGACCGGCTCGCCGGGCGACCGACCGTGCTGGCGACAACGAACGACCTCGACAGCACACTCGCACAAGCTGCGAATGCCGTCATGCCCTTGCACTGCGGTGCCGAGCACACCGTCGGCACCAAGAGCTACCTCAACACGCTGGTCGCAGTGGGCGTGGCGGTCGAAGCAGCGCTCGGAGCTGGCGTTCCGGATTCCATCCTCCACGCGCCAGAGGCCCTGGACACCTACCTCGGCGGATGGGACGACCAACTCGGATCGATCTCCGACTCGGTCCCCGATGCGTCGCTCGTCGTGCTTGGCCGCGGCCCGTCGATCGCTTCAGCGCGGACCGCAGGGCTCATCATCAAGGAGGCAGCGCGGCGTCCAGCGGAGGGAATGAGCGTGCCCCAGTTTCGCCATGGACCACTCGAGATGGCCGACGACGGACTGGTCGCACTGCTCTTTGCCGGATCCGATCGTGATCGCGCGCTGAACGACGTCATGCGCCACGATCTCGTTGCGACAGGTGCCCACTGTGTCTGGATCGACGCGATCGGCTCGTCGCCCACAGTCATCGAGACCCCTGCGCTCACCGCGCCGATCGCTCGCCAAGTCGCCGAGATCCTGCCGATCCAGTTGCTCACCGTCGTGCTTGCCGAACGGATCGGTGCCGAACCCGGCAAATTCCAGCGAATCGCCAAGATCACGCGCACCCTGTAACCGAGCACTGCGACGTACCAGGCCATCGCCCGCTGCAGATTGGATACGTTGGCCCCGTGCATGCTCAAGCCGAGTGCGCACCGAGGTCAGCATGTCGCGGATCGGAACTACACGAGCGCATATCGACGAGGCGGGGCAGCGACCTTGCTCGTCCGGGTCCCGGCAATTTCGCGAGCGGAACCTGCTCGGAACCGCGCGCCCGGGAACCGGCGGCAAGGGGCACCTACCGGTCCGTTTCGCGCCGCGCATTGCGGGACGACGCGCCGCTCGCTCAAGTGCCTGATCTCGATCAGTCCTGAGCGGCCGAGCGCATCGTGGATATGCGTGGATCGACATCGCCGCTCACCACAGCGCACTTCCATCGCCACGCAGAACGGCCGACGAGTTCGAGGAGGCCGGATCTCGCATTGATCGTGTTCTGGCGATCGAGGGTCCGACGTCCCGGATGGCCGATCTCGACGACTGGCTCGACGACGACGACCGACGTGCCGTTCTGCTGCGAGCCATAGGCCGAGTCGAGTCCAAGGCAAGTCTGCTCGGACGCTCCAGTCACATCTTCGTCATCGCTCACCCGCAGAATGACGGTCCCGACCCTCAGCCATGAGCCGGCTCCGAGAGGCACTCACTCCCGGCGGTAGCGGGCGCTACCCGAGGTTCGAGATCGAGATCTCTCGTAGGGGGTCGCCGCCATCGATGAACAGCCGGCCACCAGGAACGAGGGCGCCCGCGATCCGGTCCATGGCGCGCACGCCTGCGTCACGGTGTCGTCCATCCAGCGCGCCAACTCTCACTGCGAACGCCAGGTCGTACCGCTGCTCGTCGGGCTCGAGCACGAGGTCCTCAATCGCACCGACGCGAACACTCAACAGACCGGCGTCGATCAGATCTCCAGCCGAGCTCACGAGCGGGCGAATCGCGCGTGGCGAACGATCGACAGCCAGAACGTGGCCACCCGGTCCCCACCCGTCGGGCAACCTCGCGAGCGGCGGCTCCCGGGCCGCAGCCGATCTCGATGACCCGGAGACCGGCCCTCAGGGGCAGTGCCTCGACGATCGATTGCAGGCGAGGGGACAGCTCGGCCACGCCCTATGAAACTGACGGAGTTGGTTGACACTTTGGGTCTCTGAGTGATGAGGAGACCAAGTGAACGAACGACAGGCAGCTCGCAACGCGGCTCGACGGCTGGCGGTGCTGCTGCACGCCGAGGAGATCACCGGGAACGTTGCCCGCACGTGCCGTTACTACGGCATCAGCCGGCAGCTGTTCTACACCTGGAAACGGCGCTACGACGCCGAGGGTGTCGACGGGCTGCGGGACCGGTCG
>JACDHN010000431.1 GCA_013821025.1 Acidimicrobiia bacterium
TCGGTGCCCTAGGCGCCCTGGTGATCGCCGCCTTCAACCGGTCGTTGCGATGGTCGATGCTCTCCGAGGCGGCGCGCTCCACCGCCAACATCACCGGCCTGGTGATGATGCTGCTGTTCGCGTCCACCTTCTTCAGCGACGTGTTTCAGGACCTCGGAGGTCAGCAACAGGTGACCGACTGGTTGTCGGGCGTCGGCGGAGGCAAGTGGGGGTTCGTGATCGTGGCGATGATCGCCGTATTTCTCCTCGGCATCAACCTCGAGTTCCTCGAGATCACGTTCATCGTCGTACCGATCTTCGTGCCTGCCATGGAGGCGCTGAACTTCACCCAGCAGGAGTTCATCTGGTTCACCGTCCTGATGGCGATCAACCTGAACATGGCGTTCATCTCGCCGCCTGTCGGATTTTCGCTGTTCTACCTGCAGAGCGTCGCCCCCGCCGAGGTCAAGACCATCGACATCCACAGAGGGGCGCTGCCGTTCATGGCGCTGCAGGGCGCTGCGCTGGCCGCCGTGATGATCTTCCCGTCAATCGTCACGGTCCTGCTCGACTAACTTGACTTCACCGCACTCATCTCCAAAGCTCGAAGGGAACTCGCTATGAGAAGACGCCACGAAAATGACGAACTCCGTGCCACCGCACCGGGCACCGTCATGGGACGCCGGCAGCTCTTGGGGGCTGCTGGCATGTTGGCCGCAGGAGGGGTCATCGCTGCCTGCAGCGACGACGACGCAACATCGGGCAGTGGTGCCGGCGATGCCGACGACGACGCCGAAATGGCCCAGGGCGATCTCCCCGACATCGAATGGGACATGGCCACCAGCTGGCCTCTGTCGCTCGACACGATCTTCGGTGGTGCCGAGATCTTCGCCGAGACGCTGGCGTCACTGACGAACGACAAGTTCAAGGTCAGCCCGAAGGCGGGAGGCGAGCTGGCCCCGCCGCTGGAGGTGCTCAACGTCGTCGAGGATGGTGCCGTCAAGATCGGCCACACGGCAAGCTACTACTACACCGGCAAGAGCCCTGTGACCGCGTTCGGTACTGCGCTCCCGTTCGGCCTCAACAGCCGCCAGCAGAACTCCTGGCTGTACGAGGGGGGCGGACTGGAGCTGCTGCAGGAGTTCTATGCCGAAAAGTTCCGTGTGATCCAGTTCCCTGCGGGCAACACCGGGGTCCAGATGGGCGGCTGGTTCAGCAAGGAGATCAACTCCGTTGCCGACCTCCGGGGCTTGAGGATGCGCATCCCCGGGCTCGGAGGACAGGTCATGGAGAAGCTCGGGGTGAACGTGCAGGTGATCGCCGGTGGTGAGATCTTCCAGGCGCTGCAGACGGGTACCATCGACGCCGCCGAGTGGGTCGGCCCCTACGACGATCAGAAGCTGGGCTTCCAGGACGCCGCCAGGTTCTACTACTACCCGGGTTGGTGGGAGCCAGGTCCCACGCTCGAGGTGCAGATCGGCCTCGGCGAGTGGGAGCAGCTGCCCAGTCCCTACCAGCGCGCCGTGGAGGCGGCGGCGAAGGCGGCGAACCTCGGGATGATGGCCCGTTACGACGCCGTTAACCCTGCCGCTCTGGCCGAGCTCGTCGACTCTGGCAAGGTCGAGCTGCGTCCGTTCCCCGACGACGTGATGCAGGCGGCAAGTACGGCGTCCGAGGAGCTGCTCGACGAGATCGCAGCAGACGATTCCGACTTCGGCGCGATCCTCGAACCGTGGAGAGATTTCCGCGACAGGATCCAGGAATGGCACGGCCTCGCCGAGGCCGCGGTGATCAACTTCGCGGCGAGCTGACCAGTTTCGGCGGCGAACGGAGGTGTAATCCAAGCGGGGACTGCTACGCGTCCCCCGTGTCGGCTGTCAGCACCCGTTGTGAAGATCGTGTGAACGCCGAGACGTCCAAGAGCGGCACGCCGAGCAGGGAAGCGGCGTGCACTACGGGCTCACCTGCTGCCACGGCGTCGTCGATGATGGCGACAGCAGCGGGTGTGTCGAGGTCGTCGTCGAGCGCCGCTCGCACGTCCGCCAATACGCCGTCGTGATCGCAGGCGGCGGAGACCGGAGCGGCCCTTGCGGCGGCCAGCCAACCACGCAGCCGGCGGTCAGAACGGGGCATCAGCTCGTCGTCCCACTCCCACTCACGGCGGTAGTGGTGCTCGATGATGGCCAGCCGGATCGCTCTGGCGTCCCATACGGTGCGCAGCTCGTCGACGAACACGAGGTTGCCGAGGCTCTTCGACATTTTCTGGCCGTCCTTGGCGATCAGCGCCGTGTGCATCCAGTGGCGCACGAACGGCTCGCCTGTGGCGGCTTCGGACTGGGCGCGCTCGCATTCGTGGTGCGGGAAGATCAGATCGGTACCGCCGCCGTGGAGGTCGATCGTGGTGCCCAACTCCCGAAGGGCGAGGGCGCTGCACTCGATGTGCCAGCCAGGCCGCCCGGGCC
>JACDHN010000432.1 GCA_013821025.1 Acidimicrobiia bacterium
GGCCGACGCCGGGCCGCAGACCTGGGAGGACGACGGATTCGGGGTGCACCTGGCGTTCTTCTCCCGGACGCCGGCCGAGGTCCGGATGCGGATCCTCGAGGGCCGGCGGCGGCGGGTGGAGGAGCGCCGGGAGGGACTGCGCGCGGCGCTGGCCCGGGCCGGCGACCAGATCGACCGCTACACCCGGGAACTGCACCAGATGGGCCTGGACACCAGCGAGCGCGAGGTGCGCTGGCTCAACGAGCTCATCGCGCACGAACGGGCGGACGACAACGGGACTTCGGAAGACTAAGGAGAAGCCGACCATGGATGAAGGCCGCGACGATCGGGGCCGCTCCCCGCGAGGCGTTCGGGTGGCCGTCGTGGGCGTCGGCAACTGTGCGGCGTCCCTGGTCCAGGGCGTGCACTACTACCGCGACGCCGACCCGGAGCTCCGGGTGCCGGGCCTGATGCACGTGCAGTTCGGCGACTACCACGTGCGCGACGTGGAGTTCGTCGCCGCGTTCGACGTGGACGCCAAGAAGGTCGGCCGCGACCTGTCCGAGGCCATCGTCGCCAGCGAGAACAATACGATCTCCATCTGCGACGTCCCGCCGCTGGGGGTCACCGTGGCGCGAGGGCACACCTTCGACGGGCTCGGCGAGTACTACCGCGAGATCATCACCGAGTCCGACGAGGAGCCGGTGGACGTCGTCGCGGCGCTGCGGGAGGCCGAGGTCGACGTGCTCGTCTCGTACCTGCCCGTCGGCTCCGAGGACGCCGACCGGTTCTACGCCCAGTGTGCGCTGGATGCCGGGGTGGCGTTCGTCAACGCGTTGCCGGTGTTCATCGCGTCGGACCCGGAGTGGGCGCAGAAGTTCACCCAGGCCGGGCTGCCCATCGTCGGTGACGACATCAAGTCGCAGGTGGGGGCGACGATCACGCATCGGGTGATGGCGAAGCTGTTCGAGGACCGCGGGGTGGAGCTGCTGCGCACCTACCAGCTCAACTTCGGCGGCAACATGGACTTCATGAACATGCTGGAGCGCAAGCGCCTGCAGTCGAAGAAGATCTCCAAGACGCAGTCGGTCACCTCACAGATCCCGCACGAGATGCGCAAGGCCGACGTCCACATCGGACCGTCGGACCACGTGCCGTGGCTCGACGACCGTAAGTGGGCCTACGTGCGGCTCGAGGGCCGCTCGTTCGGTGACACCCCGCTGAACCTCGAGTACAAGCTCGAGGTGTGGGACTCGCCGAACTCGGCCGGCGTCATCATCGACGCGGTGCGGGCCGCGAAGATCGCGCTCGATCGGGGCATCGGCGGGCCGGTCCTCTCCGCGTCGTCGTACTTCATGAAGTCGCCGCCCGAGCAGTACTCCGACTCCGAGGCCTACGACGCCGTCGAGGCGTTCATCCGGGGCGACATCGAGCGCTGACCGGCCCCGCGCTCAGCAAGCGGGCTCAGGTGGCTGGATCACTGTCGGAGCGGTGGGTCGCCTACCACGCTGACGTCGACCACACCCACATCACCCTGATCGCCGCCGAGTCGCTCGGGCTGTGCCTGGCCGCGGCTCTCGGTGGTGGGCTGGGCAGAGCGGGTCGATCACGTCGTCGACGTCAGCGAGGAACTGGACGTGCCCGCGGCGCTGCTGCGGCCGGACGGCCACGTGGCGTGGGTCGGTGAAGATCAGCAGGATCTGCTCAGTCAGCTGCCCAGGTGGTTCGGCGCTGCCGTCAGCTGAGCGCGCAGTTGTGGCTCGAATGGGCGGGACCCATGTCCGGTCGAGTTCGGCGGGGTCCGGTGCCGTACCCCGCCAGCTCGAAGCCCCCGCGAATCGCCGCCTCCAAGGGCAACCACGGCGGACGCCCGAAGGTCATCGACGACATGCTCACCTTGGCCGTTGCCCGCTCGTAGCGTGATCGCAGACTCGCCAGCCGACCGCTGACCATCCGACCCCGCTCAACGGGGAACGTCTCGCCCACAGGGCTCGTACTCGTCGTGGAGGCGCCACCACTCGTACGGCCGCGCCTGTGGCCACCCCTGGGGTGAGTCCTCCCACTCCTCCTGACGCCCGAGCGGTGTCAGGTCGAGGAAGGACCAGTTGCTGCCGAGCGCCTCGACACCCCGACCGGACGTGAAGTAGCTGCGGAAGACCTCGTCGCCGTCACGGAGGAAGACGTTCAACCCGAAGCCCGTCGTGACGCCGACGTCGACGTCGAATCCGCTGGCGGCCGAGGAGACCCAGGGGACCGTCCAGCCCATGCGCTTCTTGAACGCCTCGATCTCCGTCGACGGCGCCCGCGACACCAGGGTCAAGGACGTGTCGCGGGCGTGCAGGTGGGCGAGGTGGCCGATGTTGTCGACGAACATCCCGCAGCCCGAGCAGGGGTGGTCGTCGCCCGGCTTCAGCATGTGGTGGTAGACGATGAGCTGGCGGCGGCCGTCGAACAGG
>JACDHN010000433.1 GCA_013821025.1 Acidimicrobiia bacterium
TAGACGCCCTGCTCCATGAGCGCGTAGCTCTTCTCGGAGACAACAGGAGCCACGATGATGTCGCGAGGATCTTTCATGAGCTTTGCGCCTCGCTGGCGTCGGGCATGCTGGCGGGCGATTCGTACCCAGCCGCCTCGGCGTGCTCGGCGGTGTCGAAGAACACCTCGGCCTGCGTGGCGTCGTAGTACGGGCTGTCGGGCGTGTGGTACTTCATCGAGTTGGCGTTGCCCTTTATCTCGAAGCCCTCCGGGATCGACCCATCGTCGGGGGCCGCGACGCCCGTACTACCTGTCTCGCTGGCGCTCGACTCTGGCTCGTCGCTGGCGCTTGCCGTGATGCTGGTCTCGCTCGCCTGCGGCTCACTCGACTCTGGCTCGTCGCTGGCGCTTCCCTCGCCAGCTGACTCCTCGTCGTTCACATCTGTACCGGCCGAAGCTTCACCTCCACGCCTCTCAACGTCGTTACGCGACGCTGGCTGGTCGCCGGCGGTGGGGAGGGTGGATGTGGTGAAGACGATCCATTCGTTGCACAGGATGTCGTAGGCGTTGAGCTCGGAGGAGCGCAGGAGCTGCACGTGGGGCAGGTTGCGGAAGCTGCGGGCGGCAACCGCGTCGTCGGTGTCGAGCACGACCAGCACTCGGCCCTCGGCGGCACCGATGGCCGCCAGTGCCGCCACGGCGTCCTTGGTCTTCGGGGCATCGAAGTTCCACGAGTCGACGACCAATACCTTGTTCTCTCGGGCCCGGTCGGAGAGGGCCGAGCGCAGGGCCAGGCGGATCATCTTCTTCGGAGTCCGCTGCCCGTACGAGCGGGGCTTGGGTCCGAGGGCGACGCCGCCACCGGTGTAGTGCGGCGCCCGGATCGAACCCTGCCGGGCGTTGCCCGTCCCCTTCTGGCGGTACGGCTTGGCGCCACCGCCGCGGACCTCACTGCGGGTCTTCGTGCTCTGGGTGCCCGCCCGCCGACGGGCGAGCTGCGCCGTGACCACCTGGTGCATCACCGGGACGTTGGGCTGGATCCCGAACATGGCGTCGTCGAGATCGACGGTGCCAGAACTCTTGCCAGCCGCTGTGAGGAGCTCGACTTCCGCCATCTCAGCCGCCCTTCACCGGGCTCTTGACGGTGTTGCGCACCGTGACGACGCCACCGTTGGGTCCAGGCACCGAACCCCTCACCAGCAGCAGGTTGCGCTCGACGTCGGACTTGACCACTTCGAGGTTCAGCGTCGTCACCGTCTCGTGGCCCATACGGCCCGACATGCGCGTGCCCTTGAAGACTCGGGCCGGGTAGGCGCACGAACCGATGGCGCCCGGCGCCCTGTGGTGCTTGTGGTTGCCGTGGCTGGCGCCCTGGCCCTTGAAGTTGTGTCGCTTCATGGTGCCGGCGAAGCCCTTTCCCCGGCTCGTGGCCGTGACGTCGATACGGGTTCCCGGCTCGAACGACTCGACGGTGAGCTCCTGGCCCGTCTCGTAATCGTCGACCTTGTCGAGTCGCAGCTCCACGAGGCGCTTGCCCGGCGCGACGTCGGCCTTGGCGAAGTGGCCGGCGTCGGGCTTGTTCACCCTTTTCGACGCCCGATGACCGTACGTGACCTGCAGCGCCGTGTAGCCGTCACGCTCGTTCGTGCGCACCTGGACGATGCGGTTCGGCTCGACGCGTAGGACCGTGACCGGGACGATCTTGTCGTCCACCCAAGTCTGGGTCATGCCGACCTTCTCGGCCACAATCGCAAGGTGTGCCATGGCTGTTGTTCCTTCGTTGATCGAACGCCCCCATCGGGCGCTCCACGCAAGTGCTCCGCTGCCGGGTGGCATGCGGAGCACGTTGTTCAAGTTGTCGCCGTGAGGTCCCTGGCCAGCGAGCGGACAGGCGCACACGGACTTCGGTTGTCGCGATCCTCGTGCCTGGGAAACCCCCAGGGCACGGCTATGGAATGCTAACGGCCCGGCACAGCGCTTCCAACGCTCCCACCAGGGCTGGTGATGATGACGATGGGTGGAGCGGCTCCTGCCTGCGCCCCTTTGGGAAACTGATGGTAGAGTGTTCCCATGGAAGCGACTCTGGACTCGGTTGGGCGGCTGGTCGTGCCGAAGCCGCTGCGGGAAGCGCTCGGTCTCGTGTCCGGCGCCAAGGTCGATGTCAGCCTCTACGGCGCCGGCCTGCAGGTGCTGCCGGCTGGACGGACTGCCCGGGTGGTCGAGGACGACGGTCGACTCGTAGCCGATGCCGACACGGTTGTGACTGACGAGATGGTCTTTGGGCTGATCGACTCCGTTCGTCGATGAAGCGAGTCGCGCTGGACACGAGCGTCGCCGTGCCGCTCGTCATCCGCAACCACGATGACCATCGCGCAGTTCGGAGCCGCATCGGCTCGCGCATCGTCACCATGACGGCCCACTCCCTCGCCGAGACCTACTCCGTGCTCACC
>JACDHN010000434.1 GCA_013821025.1 Acidimicrobiia bacterium
GTTCAAGGCAGGCGTGCGCGAGTTCCTGCAGCCTCCTGCGTTCTTCGAAGCGCTCGGAGTCCGCTACGTGGGGCCGATCGACGGGCACCGGGTGGACGAGCTGGAGCGCGCCCTCGCCAACGCCGTCCACCTGTCGGCGGAGGGGCCGATCGTCGTGCACGTCATGACTCAGAAGGGCCGCGGGTACCCGCCGGCCGAGGATGACGACGAGAAGCACCTGCACGACGCACCGGTGTTCGATCCCGTCATTGGCCCGCCGAAGGCCGTCCCCACCGGGTACACCCAGGCGTTCGCCGAGTCGATCATCAAGGTCGCAGAGGCCGACGATCGGATCGTCGCCGTGACGGCCGCCATGGCAGGACCGACGGGCTTGCTGCCGTTCGAGTCCCGCTTTCCCGACCGGTTCTTCGACGTCGGCATCGCCGAGCAGCACGCCGTCACCGGCGCCGCCGGCATGGCGCTCGGCGGGCTGCGCCCGGTGGTGGCGCTGTACTCGACGTTCCTTTCCAGGGCGTGGGACCAGGTCGTCTACGACGTGGCGCTGCACCGGTTGCCGGTGATCTTCTGCATCGATCGAGCCGGCATCACCGGTCCCGATGGTCCGAGCCACCACGGCGTCTACGACATGGCATTGATGGCCAAGGTGCCTGGCATGCGCGTGCTCGCCCCATCGAGCGTGCAGGAGTTGCACCAGATGCTGTCCGACGCAGTTGGTCTCGCCGACGAGGGCCCTGTTGCCATCCGCTACGCCCGCGGCAGCGCTCGTCAGGTGTCCGAGCACGAGATCGGAGTGGGCCTGCGAGCCCGCCGGGCGAGGGAGGGTGACGGCTCGGTGTGCATCCTCGCCATCGGCCTGATGCTCGAAGTCGCAGAGCGCGTCGCCGCCGAAGGTCGTCGATCGCTGACGGTGTGGGACGTGCGGTCGTGCGCTCCGCTCGACCAGGAGATGCTCGCCGATGCTGCCCGCCACGACGCAGTCGTGACCATCGAGGATGGCATTGCCGATGGCGGCATTGGCGCCACGATCGCCGCGCAGATAACCGACCTCGATCCCACCACCAGCGTGCGGGTGCTGGGCATACCCACGCGCTTCCTCCTCCACGGTTCGGCCGGCGACATCCACGCCGGGCTCGGACTCGACGCCGCTGGGCTCACCCGCATCATCGACGATCTCGCCGGCTGATCCCCGCGTGGCGTTCGAGGACGAGCTGACCTTCGCCGCGTCGCTGGCCGGCGTTGCCGATGCCATCACGGGCGCTGCGTTCGAGCGGCGCTGCTTCGTCGTCGAGCACAAGGCGGACGCCACGGAGGTCACCGACATCGACCGGGAGTGCGAACGTGTCCTGGCGGAACGGATCCGGTCCGAGTTCCCCACGCATGCTGTCTTGGGTGAGGAGCACGGCCACCAGGGCGCCAACGATGCCGAGTTCACCTGGTTGATCGATCCCATCGACGGCACCTCCGGCTTCGTGCGGGGGCTGCCCGTGTGGGCCTCGCTGCTGGCGCTGCTTCACGGCGACGATGTGGTCGTCGCCATGGTGTCGGCGCCGGCACTGGGCAGCCGGTGGTGGGCAACGAGCGGTGGCGGTGCGTTCGTTGCAGGACGCCGGTGCCAGGTATCCACCGTCGACGCCATCGTCGACGCCCAGGTGTCGGTCACCGTCGACGACGGTTGGCGCGATTTGGGCCTGACCGGCGCACTCACTGACATTCAACTAGACGCCCGCCGCGGCCGGGGATTCGGCGACTTCTGGCAGCACGTGCTCGTCGCAGAAGGTTCCCTCGACGTGGCCATCGACGCCGTCGGCGTCGCCACGTACGACGTCGCTGCCGTGCGGCTGATCGTGGAGGAGGCCGGCGGCACGTTCACCGACCGACACGGGGTGCCAGCGCACGACCGGGGCACGGCCATCAGCACCAACGGCCTGCTGCACGCCGAGATCATCGAGCGCTTGCGGGGCTGATGCCTCGTGGGGACACTGTTCACTGCGCTCGGTGTCGTGTTCGTCGCCGAGTTGGGTGACAAGACGCAGCTGGTCGCCATGAGCCTGGGCGCTCGCCATCACCTGCGCCAGGTGGTCGTCGGCCTGGCCATCGCCTACGTCGTCAGCAGCGGGCTCGCCGCAGTGGTCGGCGGACTGCTGGGCGCCGCACTTCCCGAGCGGGCATTGTCGATCGGTGGTGGCATCGCCTTCATCGGCTTCGCAGTGTTCGAGCTGATCCGAGCGCGCGGCGAGGACGCCGACGCCTATGACGACGGTGAGGTGCTGGTGGAGGCGACGACGCCGCCGCCGCCAAGGACCGCCCGCTCGATGCTGCGCTCGCCCATCGCCCTGATCGCGTTCACCGTCACGGTTGCCGAGCTGGGTGACAAGACGCAGCTCACGACGGCCACCTTGGCAGCCCGCTCTGACCCCGTGTACACC
>JACDHN010000435.1 GCA_013821025.1 Acidimicrobiia bacterium
GGGGTGGCTCGATCAGCGCAGCTGGCACGAAACGCATGCGGTACCTGGCCGGGTGCGGCCAGGCGTCGCGCAGCATCAGGCGGGCGTTCTGCGACAGGCTCACGACGAGCGCGCCGTCGGAGAGCCATGGCATCAGGTAGGCGTGGTAGGTGAGCATCAGAGAATCGCCGTCGCGTGGTTCGGCTGGCCCCTGGGCAACCGTCGTCCATGGTCCCCAGGGCTCGTTGGCGACATCGATCGCCAGCTCCTTGCCCCAGTAGCCGTCGACCTTCGTGGCGGCTACCCATTGGCCGCCCAGGTAGCGAGGCTGCATCGGGTTCTCGGCCCAGTACCGCTGTGTGATCGGCCTCGCAGCCGACGAATCGTCGCTCCACCCGTCTGCGGTCCGGTACTCGGGCGCAGCGTCGAGCTCACCACGGGGCGTACGGGCCAACCACATCGCCGTCGCCGAGTGGGGGCCGTTGGCGTAGCCGCCCTGGCGGTACAGGTTCTGATCGAACGAGTTGCCGAACAGGTACGAGTACTTGTCGTCGCTGGCAACGGCGTAGCCGTAGATCGGCGACACACCGGAGTTCGGGGCGAGGCGGAAGTCAAGCCGCGCCAGCGTCTCGGCGTCGTACGTGCCGAGCCAGGTGCGGATCGGATACCAGCCGAGGCCATCGTTCGGCCCCAAGTCTTGATCGACGTTCAGCATCTCCACCCAGAAAACCGAGAGCGTGCCATCGGCCAGCTCGCCGCCCATTGGCCAGAACCAGCGCGACAGCGGCTCCTCGCCGACGCCGGGCTCGAAGGATTGCGGGGCGAGCGCCGTGCCCCTGTGGTACAGCGAGAAGCACTCGCCGTCCTGCACCATGGCCGTGTTGTGGGCGAAACGGGCCTGGTCGAGCCGGTCGGCGACACCTGGGTGGTCGACGAACGTGTCCTGGAACACCCACAGATGGCGATCACCGCCGAGCGGGTAGACGTGCTGATAGTCGTGGCCGATGACGGGCCCGGACCGCTCGCGGAAGAACTTGTCGAGGGCGGCTGCCGACGTCCCATCCGCGCACCCGAGGTCGGTGGTCACGAGGCCGGCGTCGGTGACGTGCGTGGTCGTCGCCCATGCCGGCTCGGCCGATGGCGGCGCGGCCGCTTCGAAGTGCTCCGGGATGGCTCTTGCCACCGTCTGGTCTTCGGCGGGCGGGTCGGGCACCTCAATGCTGACAGTGGTCGTGGCGCGGCTCTCCTTCGCCGACGGCTGGTCCGTGCGGGGTGGCCGCGCCGGCGCGTCGTCAGGCACGGCGGGGGCTCGAGGATTGCCGAGGTCCGACACGCTGGGCATGCTGGGTGATGTGGGGCCGGTGGGATCGATGTCGAGGCGCTCCCACCCGGCTCGGGCGTCGACCTCCATCGGTTCGGGACCAGTGTCGACCGTGACTGCCACGCCGACGAACACGAGCGCCCCGACGACCGCCAATCGGACGACGAACGGCGCCCAGCCCATCCGCCCTTCGGCGAGAGGTGTGTCAAGCGGCTGGTCGCCGCCAGGAAAGTGGGAGCCCGTCACGGTGGACCCCCAGCCAATACCACCGTGCGAGCTTACGCTCGCACTGCCGACACTGCTTTGCGCCGTTTCGGTTGCGCTCGATACGGTCCGACCGCTCCGTAGCCTGCCCGGGTGATCCTGCTCGACGCTGCGGGCCTGACCGCCAGCCGACCAGGCCGGCGCTTGTTCGACGACATCTCGATCACGGTCGCGTCAGGGGACCGGATCGCCGTCGTCGGTCTCAACGGATCGGGTAAATCGACCCTGCTGCGCCAGCTCGCCGGTGCGGAGCCGCCGGAGGAGGGGGCCGTGCGTCGCGGTCGAGGTGCCCGCGTCGTCGTGCTCGAACAGGACGCCACGCTGCTCGGCGAAACGGTGGCCGATGCGGCCGGGTCGGGATGGGAGGCGGCGGCGATCCTGGAGCGGCTCGGCATCGGCGGGCGGTTGGGTGACCCGCTGGCCACGATGTCGGGCGGCGAGACCAAGCGCGTGGCACTGGCCCGCACGCTCGTGGAGGTCGGTCCATCGAGCGAGGCCGGCGAGGCCGTGCTGCTCGTGCTCGACGAACCCACGAACCATCTCGACCTCGACGCCATCGCTTGGCTCGAGCAGCGGCTGGCCGCCCACCGGGGCGGGCTGCTGCTCGTGTCCCACGACCGCCACGTGCTCGATCGCGTCACGACGCGGATCCTGGAACTGGATCGCGGCCAGGGATACGTGCACGAGCGTGGGTACGGCGGCTACCTCGAGGCCCGAGCCGAGCGAGAAGCGAAGGCGGCACGGCACGAGACCCACCGGCGCAGCCTGGCCCGCTCCGAGCTGGACTGGCTGCGGCGCGGCGCTCCGGCGAGGACCCGCAAGCCCAAGGCCCGCGTCGAGGCGGCCACGACGATCGTCGA
>JACDHN010000147.1 GCA_013821025.1 Acidimicrobiia bacterium
CCACGGCTGACCACCCCATCCCAGAACTTCCCGGCCGGTCCGCCGCTCTCGGATTGCTCGCTCATCCACCCGGCCAACTCTTCCATGAAGCGCGGCATCATCACGACGAAGAACGTTCCCATCAACGCGCCTGCGACGGTGCCGGCGCCCCCGATCAGGATGATGGCGATGAACTCGACCGAGAGCAGGAGGTCCCACGTCTCGGGGGGCAGTCGACCGATGAACGAGGCGAACAGCGCCCCGGCGATGCCGGCCAAGAACGACGAGACCCCGAAGGCGATCAACTTGTACTTGGTCTCGGGCACGCCCATCACCTCGGCGGCGATGTCGCGGTCGCGGATGGCCTGGAGGGCGCGACCGGTGCGCGAGCGGATGATGTTCTTCGAGACCAGCACGGTGAGCGCCAGCAGCAGCAGGCACACGAGGTACGTCTTCTGCGCACCGCTGATGTCGAACCACAGCCAGTGGCCGTCGTCGCTGAACGAGACGAGTGGGGTCTCCTCCTTCCACAGCCGCAGATCGAGGCTCGGCCAGCTGCGTCCGGTCTCGGAGGGTCCCGATATCTCGGGAAAGATCCTCGACAGATGGATGCCGATGAACACCAGGCCGACGGTGGCAATACCCAGGTACAGGCCGCGAACCCGGACGGCGGCCGGGGCGACGATCATGCCGACGAGTGCCGCGCACAATCCGGCGCCCGGCAACCAGATCCAGATGGGCAGCTCGTGGCCCCACGTTCCGCTGCCTGGACTACCGCCCAGGTACACCGCCGAGTAGGCGCCCACGCCCATGAAGAACGCATGGCCGAGCGACACCTGTCCTGCGACACCGGTCAGCAGGTTGATACCAAGCGCGGCGATGCCGAAGATGACGGCTTGGGTGACGATCCGCAACCAATCCTGGTCGCCGAGGAACCGCACGAATGGCAGCTGATTGATGACGGGAAGGTTGAACGGCAGCAGCACCATCACGGCCACGAAAATCCCCATCGCCACGCGCTGGGTCCACGTGGGCAACAGGCTCGTCTCGGAGCGGTAGCTGGTGTGCAGGTTCGGACGGCCCCACATGGTTCGCTAGACCCTCCTGATCTCTTCCGTGCCGAAGAGGCCGTACGGACGCACGAACAGCACCAACAACATCACGAGATACGGGACCACGAGCTGATAGCCGACGCCGAGCGTCGCGGTGGACTTTGCGAGGTACACGCCGGCGAACACCTCGGCCAGACCGATGGCCAGCCCGCCGATCAGGGCGCCTGGCACCGAGTCGAGGCCGCCGAGGATCACCGCCGGAAGCGCCCGGAAGGCCAGCGAGGTGAGGCCGGTCTCGGCGATGCCGTTGCCGAACGGTGACATGGAGAAGAAGATGGCACCGAGAACGGCGAGTGCAGCACCTGAGCCCCAGGCGATGGCGAACACGCGTCCGACGCGGATGCCCTGGGCCATCGACGCCTCCTGGTCGAACGCCACGGCCCGCATGGCGATCCCGGTCCTGGTCCTGAAGAAGAGAAACGTGGCCACGAACGTAGCTGCCGCCGTGACGATGGCGCCGACGTACGTCCAGTAGATGAACGCGCCCTGGAGCTCGAACCCGGTGCGACCCCAAGGTATCTGCAGGCCGCGCTGCTGGCCGATGAGGGCGTCGTTGCCGACCGTGCGCAGCACGGCCTCGAGACCGAGCGTGAGCACGGCGATGGCGAACAGCGGCTTACCGATCATCGGTCGGATCATCAACCGTTCGATGATGAGCCCGAGCGCGATCGACATGACGAGTGCCACCACGCCGGCCAGGATCCAGACCAGATATCGGTTCCGTGCGAGGTCGTCGCCGAGCCAGCGGGCTGGGATGCGCCAGTTGACGAGCAGCATCGACAGGAACCACGTGCCGACGAGGGCGATAGCGCCCTGGGCGAAGTTGACAGCCTGCGTGGCCTTGAAGACCAGCACGAAGCTGAGGGCGAGCAAGGCATAGATGGACCCGAGTGCCAGCCCCCGGCCGAGCGCCGTGACGAACTTGGCCACGGTGCCGAGTCCGGCCGCAGTGGCCTCGTCGGTCTGGGCGATGAGCGTGGCGAGCAGGCTCATAGGTCGCTCATCGATACATCTCGTCGACGAGGGGCCCGAACATGTCGCTCATGGCGCCCCGCTTCAGCTTCTGCGTGGCCGTGAGCTCACCATCCTCGTGGTCGAGCTCCTTGGGGATCATCCGGAACTTCTTGATCTGCTCGACGCTGGCGAACTTGCCGTTCGTCTGGTCGACGACCTTCTGCACCAGCTCGAGCACCTCCTGTTTCGACGACAGGTCGCGGTACGTCGTGTAGGGCAGGTTGCGCCGCAGAGCCCAATCGCCGACGGTGTCGTACTCGATTCCGACGAGTGCCGTCAGGAACTTGCGACCGTCACCGACCACCATCGCCTCCTTGATGTACGGCGACGTCTTCAGGCTGTTCTCGATCTCCGACGGCGAGACGTTCTTGCCGCCAGACGTGATGATGATGTGCTTGATGCGATCGACGATCTTCACGTGCGTGCCGTCGACCCACTCACCCACGTCGCCGGTCATCAGCCAGCCGTCGTCGGTGAACGTCTCGGCCGTCTGCTCGGGTCGACCCCAGTAGCCGGCGAAGCTGCCTGGATGCTTCGTCTGGATCTCGCCCGTCGTCTCGTCGAGGCGCAGCTCGATGCCCGGATACGGCTCGCCAACCGTGCCGAGCTTCATCCGTCCCGGGAAGTTGGCCGTGGCGACAGCCGTGTTCTCCGTCATCCCGTACAGCTCGAAGACTGGCACGCCGATGCCGATGAAGAACTCGAGCACTTCCGGAGCGATGGCGGCGGCACCTGAGCCGGCATGGCGGCAGCGTCGCAGCCCGACCCGTTCCTTGAGCGCCCGGAACACCGTGACGTAGCCGATGGCATATGCGAGGCGGCTGCCGAGCGTGTGCTTGCCGCCGTTGGCGACCTTCTTGCGACCCACGTAGCCGGCCAGCTTGAGGCCGCCGTTGAGCACCTTCTTCTTCACGAACGTGGCATCGTTGCCGCGGATCTGCACGCCGGCGTGGAGCTTCTCCCAGATACGTGGAACGGCGAAGAACAGCGTCGGCTGAACCTCGCGCAGGCTGGCCGTAACTGTGTCGATCGACTCGGCGAAGTTCAGCACCGTGCCACAGGAGGCGAGGTGCCACGTGGAGAAGATGCGCTCGGCCACGTGGCACAGCGGGAGGTACGTGACGATCAGATCGCTGGGGTCCGGCGGCTTGCCGTTGGGCATCCGGTCGGGCAGTTTGATGATCTTGTCGATGGCGAAGGCGGCGTTGCTGTTGGTGAGCATCGCTCCCTTCGGCGGCCCGGTCGTGCCCGACGTGTACACGAGCGTCATGACGTCGGTGGCCTCGGCGTCGGCCATGCGCCGTTCCACGTCGTGCTCGTGGTCGCGGCGGTGCTGGCGCCCGAGCTCGATGAAATCGTCCCACCACAGCAGGCGCGCGTCGTCGTAGCGACGGACCCCTCGCTCTTCGATGTAGATGATCCGGCTCAGGTTCGAGGCTACGTCGTGCTTGACGGAGATCACCTTGTCGACCTGCTCCTGGTCCTCCGCCAGGTGGACGCGTGGCGAGCAGTCTCCGAGCAAGTACTCGACCTCGGCGGCCGGGTTCGTGGGGTAGAGGCCGACGGTGATGCCCCGCACGGCAACCGTGGCGAAGTCCACGATCACCCACTCTGGCCGATCTTCGGAGTGGATCGACACCCGGTCACCGACGTCGACCCCGAGGGCCAGCAGACCGTGGGCGGCATCGAGGACCAATTCCCAGAGCTCGGCCCACGTGTACTCGTGCCAGATGCCGAAGTCCTTCTCGCGCATGGCCACGTTGGTTGGATGCTCGACGGCCCAGTGGCGGGCCAACGAGGCGATGGTCGAGAAGCCCGTCTCCACTTGTGGCGCCTCTGACGGCAACGTCGCGACAGCCATTTCTCCGACCCCCTGCTCGGCTCCCCGCCCGACTTTCCGCTTCCCCGGTCGGGCGTTTGAGGGAATGTAGCACCTGCGTGCGACGGGTTCGAAACGTGCATCTCGCAACTGATTACTCACTAACCTCTCGGGCCGGAGGAGTGCCAAACGTGGAATTCGACGACGTCATGATCGAGGGGTACGAGCAGGTGGTGCGAGCGCACGACCCGGCATCGGGACTCGTGGCGTTCGTTGCCGTGCACTCCACGGTGCTGGGCCCTGCGCTCGGCGGGGCCCGCTTCTACCCGTTCGTCGACGAGGACGCGGCGCTGACCGACGTGCTGCGGCTGGCCAGGGGCATGACATACAAGTCGGCCGTCGCCGGCAATGCCCTTGGCGGCGGCAAGTCGGTGGCCATCGTCGATCCGGATCGCAAGACCCATGGCCTGCTGCACGCCTTCGGCCGCCTCGTCGACCACCTCGAGGGTCGCTACGTCACGGCGCCCGACGTGGGAACGAACACCGACGACATGCAGGTGGTCCACGAGGTGACGCCGTACGTCGGTGGTCTCCCCGTCGAAGACGGGGGCAGCGGCGACCCGAGCCCCCTGACCGCCGTCGGCGTCCACCAGGCGATGCGCGCCACTGCGCTGCACCGCTTCGGCTCCGACGACCTGGCCGGCCGATCCGTCGTGGTGGTCGGTGTCGGCAAGGTTGGCCATGCCTTGGTCGAGGATCTGATCGGAGCCGGGGCTCACGTGACCGTCGCCGACGTGGATGGCGAGGCGCTGGCGCGGCTGGAGCAGCTCTTCGGCGTCAAGATCGCCGCGCCCGATGTCGCCCACACGATCACGTGCGACGTCTACGCCCCGTGCGCGCTCGGTGGGGTGCTGTCGCCGTCCACCATCCCAGAGCTCGGGTGCCAGGTCGTCGTCGGGGCCGCCAACAACCAGTTGGCCACGCCCGAGTGCGCACGCCTGCTGTCGCAGCGAGGGATCCTCTACGTGCCCGATTACCTGGCCAATGCCGGCGGGGTGATCAACATCGCCGAGGAAACCGGTGGGTACGACCCGCACCGGGCGCGCCGGCGTGTCGAGACGATTTACGACCGTACGCTCGACGTGCTGCGCACGGCCGACGACGAGGGCCTTGATCCAGTGGCAGCGGCCGAGGCGATCGCCGAACGCCGTCTCGCCGCTGCGCGCTAATCGCGAAAGTTCTCGAACTGCAGCGGGATGCCGAGGTCCTCTGCCTTGAGGACGCCGATCACCTCTTGGAGATGGTCGCGCTTCTTAGCGCTCACCCGGATCGACTCGCCCTGCGTCTGGCTGCTCACGCCCTTTGGTGCCTTCGCTTTGATCAGCTTGTTGATCTCGCGGGACTTGTCGGAACCTATGCCCACCTGGATCGTTGCGACCTGGCGCACGGTGTCGCCCGACGCCACCTCCACGTCGCCATAGTCGACGCCCTTCAGTGACACGCCTCGTTTCACGAGCCGCTCCTCCAGCACCTGGCGGACGGCCTTCAGGCGGTCCTCGCTGACACTTCGCAGCGTCAGCACCAGCTCGTTCTGCTCCACCGAGGAGTCGGTGTTCTTGAAATCGAACCGCGTCGACACCTCCCGTTGGGTCTGATCGACGGCGTTGCGCACCTCTTGGCGGTCGACCTCGGACACGACATCGAAGCTCGGCATGGCGCACATGGTAGGGGGCTGGGGGACGGTGCTGCCATGCCGGTAGCCTTTCGCAGCGGTCATCCCGGTGGCCGATGGGTCGGTGCCCGAGTGGCCAAAGGGAGCAGACTGTAAATCTGCCGGCACAGCCTACGGTGGTTCAAATCCACCCCGGCCCACTGTTCACGGTTTGGCGCGTCGGTCACTCGAGCAGCCGTTGCATGATGGCGACGTCGAGCCAACGTTGGAACTTGCGGCCGACTTGGCGCTCGATGCCGACCAGCTCGAACCCGCAGGCCTCGTGCAGGGCTCGCGAGGCCGTGCCCGACGCTTCGATGCGGGCCATCACCGTGTGGAACCCACCTGCTCTCGCCGTGTCCACCAACCTCGACAGCAGCAGCTTGCCGATCCCTCGCCCGACGTGCTCGCGGTGCACGTACACCGAGTCCTCGACCGACGTGCGGTACGCGGCACGTTCCTTGTACGGCGAGAGCGAGCCGAACCCGACGAGCGCACTCGTCGCTCGGTCGATGGCGACGACGGCACTGAACGCTCCCGACCGCTCGGCCAGCCATGTCCGCTGGTCGTCGAGCGAGCGCGTCACGAGGTCGAACGTGCTGGTGGATCGCATCACCTCGCCGTTGTAGATCTCCCGGATCGGCTCGGCGTCGGAGCGCTCGGCGAGACGCAGCGTGAAGGCCGGATCCACCGGCGCACCGTACCGGATACCCCTCTATCTGGGGAGGCTGCGCTGAAGGCGACCGCTATGCTGGTGCGTCGGTCCGCGGCCCTGTCGCGCTCCTACGCCCTCTTAGCTCAGTCGGTAGAGCACAGCCATGGTAAGGCTGGTGTCGTGGGTTCGATTCCCACAGAGGGCTCGACCAATGGTCGACAAATCAGAGGTCGTCTGCGTCCCAGCCTGGCGGCGTAGCTCAGTTGGTCAGAGCATCCGGCTCATAATCGGAAGGTCATCGGTTCGATCCCGATCGCCGCTACTCGTAACGACCTCACATCCATCCCGAACAGCGATACCGCAAGCCTGCAGAAAGTGACAGAGGACCGCCGATGAGCAAGGTGAAGTTTGAGCGTACGAAGCCGCATGTGAATGTGGGGACGATGGGTCATATTGATCATGGGAAGACGACGTTGACGGCGGCGATTTCGAGGACGTTGGCTGATCGTGGGT
>JACDHN010000436.1 GCA_013821025.1 Acidimicrobiia bacterium
GCGCACTGATCACCAGTGCGATGGCCAGCGAGGCGGCGAGGGCGATGCCGGCGTGGGCAGCCGTCACCTGCGTCGCCTTCCAGTAGGCCCTGGGGTTGTCGATCAGGAACCGCACGATCCCAGAAGGCGCTCGCAGCACGATCGGGCGCACGTTGCCGAGGCGGACGACCAGCTCCCACAGACCGAAGAACACGACGATGCCGACGACCGGGGCGGCGACGGTACGCACCCTCATATTCGGTCGAACCCCTGCTGCAGCGTGTGACGCACTTGACGCTCCAGCTCGAAGAACCGGGTGTCGTCCTCGACGACTGCACGGCGCGGCCGGGGGAGGTCGATGTCGACGATGTCGAGCACCTCGCCGGGGCGCGGCGACATCACCGCCACCCGGTCCGAGAGGAACACCGCTTCGGCGATCGAGTGGGTGACGAACACCACAGTGGTCGGGATCCGCTCGCAGAGGCGTGCCAGCAGATGGCGCATCTCGGAGCGGGTGATCTCGTCGAGCGCTGCAAACGGCTCGTCGAGCAACAGGATGGAGGCCCCGATGGCGAAGGCCCTGACCAATCCGACCCGCTGCTGCATCCCGCCCGACAGCTCGTGGGGGAGCGCGTCTCGGAACTCGGACAACCCAACGTCGGCGAGCAACTGGTCGGGATCGGGATGGTCGGAGGCGTTGGCAGAGCGGTTCACCTCGAGCAGCAGCCGAGCGTTCGACGCCACCGTCCGCCACGGCAGCAGCGCCGGCGATTGGGGCACGAGCGCGATCCGCTTAGACGCTCTGGCAGCACGGGGATCGCCACCTTCCACCTTCACGACCCCGGCCGACGGCGCCTCCAACCCGGCGACGATTCGCAACAACGTGGTCTTTCCGCTGCCCGACGGCCCGAGCAACGTCACCACTTCTCCATCGGACACCTCCAGGGACACCTGACGCAGTGCCTCGACCGTGCCGAACCGCTTGCTCACGGCGTCCAGCACCACGGTCGGTGTCACGGCCAGCGACGCTATCCGTCCCACCCATCCCCACCCCCGACGTTCTGTGTCACGACAAACGCCGACTTCGGATGTATGCCGTGACACAGACGCGGGTGGGTGCGCGATGCGGGTTGAGCGGTTGGCAACGCGACGCCACGGCCATAGGGTTTCGGGGTCCGTCGAGGCTCCGGCGTCGGCGCGATGCTGCCGAGCCGTCCGGCGCGCAGCGTCCTCCAGCGGCCCTCGTTGGGCCGGAAGGCAGCTCATGGCCGACCAAGAGATCATCGCCAAGCACCGCACGCACGAGACCGACACGGGGTCCCCCGAGGTGCAGATCGCACTGCTCACGGGTCGTATCTCGCACCTGACCGAGCACCTCCAGCTGCATGTGAAGGACCACCACAGCCGCCGAGGGCTGCTGATGCTCGTCGGTCGGCGCCGCCGCATGCTCGACTACGTCCGCTCCATCGACGTCGAGCGCTACCGCAAGATCGTCGCCGATCTGGGTTTGCGGCGCTAGGGTATCTCGCGTCGCGGGTTGGACCCGTGGCAACAACCGAGCGCAGGGCGCCGGTTGTCAGTCGCTGGTTCCGCGGGATTGCCCGGCGGAGTTGCCGACTGGGAACCGGCCGGGCGCTCCAAGACACGGTCCGGCATGGTGCTGGGCCCGAAAGGAGCCATTCGTGGCTGATCCCATCCGCGTGTCGGGTGCCGTTTCCGGTACCGACAAGCAGCTCGCCTTCGAGACAGGCAAGTTCGCCCCACAGAGTCAGGGCGCCGTCGTGGCGTCACTCGGTGACACGACCGTTCTCGTGACCGCGAACGCCGCCGACCACGTCCGTCCGGGCATGGACTTCTTCCCCCTGACGATCGACGTCGAGGAGCGGGCGTACGCCGCCGGCAAGATCCCCGGCTCGTTCTTCCGCAGGGAAGGACGTCCCTCCGAGGACGCCATCCTGGCCTGCCGGCTGACCGACCGTCCGCTGCGCCCCTCGTTCGCCGCCGGCTTCCGCAACGAGACCCAAGTCGTGATCACGGTTCTCGCCACCGACCAGCAGAACCCGCACGACGTGCTCGGCATCAATGCCGCCTCGGCAGCGCTGATGATCTCGGGCATCCCCTTCGAGGGTCCCATCGGCGCCGTGAAGCTTGCCTACTCGCAATCCGGCGAGTGGATCCCGCATCCCACCTACCAAGAGGTCGACGACGCCACGTTCGAGCTCGTCATCGCCGGGCGCGAGCTCGATGACGGTGACGTTGCCGTGATGATGGTCGAGGCCGGCGGCACCGAGAAGAGCTTCTCGTACTACACCGACGGCGCTCCCAGGGTCGACGAGGGCGTCCTGGCCAGCGGTCTCGAGGCGTGCAAGCAGTGGATCAAAGAGTCCATCACCCTGCAGCGCCAGCTCGTCGCCAGCGTGATCGCCACCA
>JACDHN010000148.1 GCA_013821025.1 Acidimicrobiia bacterium
CACTTCGCCGCCCAGGGCGTGATCGCCGGGGCATATGACGTGGTCGTCGCGGCGGGCGTGGAGGTGATGACGCGGGTGCCGATGGGAGCATCGATGGCCGACGGCAAGTTTGGCTACCCGTTCGGGCCGCAGGTGGGCGCTCGCTATGCGCCGGCCGGCGGGCTCGTGCCCCAGGGCATCTCCGCCGAACTGATCGCCGAGCAATGGAACATCTCCCGTGAGCAGATGGACGAGTTCGGCGCCCGCAGCCAGCAGCTCGCTGCGCAGGCGACGTCCGAGGGACGCTTCGAGCGCGAGATCTTGCCGATCACCGACGCCAACGGTGAGTCGATGACGACCGACGAGGGTTTGCGCGACACCACGGTCGAGAAGCTTGCGGCGCTGAAGCCGTCCTTCAAGGCCGAGGGCGAGGGTGGGCGCGTCACCGCAGGCAACTCGTCGCAGATCACGGACGGGGCGTCGGCGGTGCTGATCATGAGCGAGGAGAAGGCCGAGGAGCTGGGAGTCACCCCCCGCGCCCGGTTCGTGGAGTTCGCCGTCGCCGGTGCAGACCCGAGGCTGATGTTGACGGCGCCGATCCCGGCGACCCGTAACGCGCTGGCGAGGGCCGGCTTGACGATCGACGACATCGACCTGGTGGAGATCAACGAGGCGTTCGCTTCCGTTGTGCTGGCCTGGCAGCACGAGCTGAAGGCCGACACGGACCGCATCAACGTCAACGGCGGAGCCATCGCCATCGGTCACCCGCTCGGCTGCTCCGGCACCCGCCTGATGACGACGCTGGTGCACGAGCTGGAGCGCACCGGCGGCCGCTACGGGCTGCAGACAATGTGCGAGGGCGGCGGGCTCGCCAATGCCACCCTCATCGAACGCCTCTGATCGACTCACGGGTTTGTTCGGGGGCCACGGGGCAGAGGCCCCCGTGGGTGTGGATATCTGCAGTACAGTGACCCGGTGCCGGCGCTCTCCACGCTCATCTGGGTGGGATTTGGCGTGGTCTTCGGCCTATTCCTGTGGAAAATTGGGACGGCGATGTTGCGATCGATGACGACGCCTGCACCCGAGCCACTACCGCCCGGCGAGTTGCGCAAGGTGAACGTCAGGTATCGCTGCAACGTCTGCGGTGTAGAGCTGAGGTTGACGATGGCTCCGGATGAGGATCCGCCGCCTCCGAAGCACTGCCTGGAGGAGATGGACGTCGTCGCCCCGCTGTACGACTGACGCACGTGGCGACGACGCGCCGGGTGTTGACTCTTGTGCGTTGCCTAGTTATTCACAGGCTGTGAGCAAGTCTGTCGATAACGACAGGGTTGTCATTCGTCACCGCCACTTCGTGGCCGTGTAGAGCCCACCGAGGATGAACGCCAGACCGAGGATGGTGGGGATGTTGCTGTCCGTCCACACCAGGTACCGCAGCATGATCATGAGCCCGCCGGTCACCATCAGCGCCAGCATCAGGAACGGCACCCACGGGCGGCTGTGCTGAACCGAGACCGGCACCGGGGGCGTGTAGCGGCTCGACGACGAGCTGGCGTGTGACGACTCGGCCGTCGGACCGGTCGCCATCCGCCGCGACGTGGCGCTCGACGTGCTACCGGACTTGGTCGTCGTGGACGACTTGCCCGACGTGCGAGTGAGGCTGGGACGCGTCCCCTTCTCGGTCACCCGACCGCCGGTCTTTCTCTTTGGTGGAGCCACGGCGCCAGAGTCTACGTTGGCCGGGGTGACCCGGGTGCTGGTGATCGACAACTACGACAGCTTCGTGTTCAACCTCGTGCAGTACCTCGGCGAGTTGGGCGCCGAACCGATCGTGCACCGCAACGACGCCCTGACCGTCGACGAGGCTGTGGCGCTGGCACCCGAGGCCGTGGTGCTCTCACCAGGACCGGGACGGCCCGAGGACGCCGGCATCTGCTGCGAAGCCGTCACATCGTTCGGTGAGCGCGGTGTGCCCGTGTTCGGCGTGTGTCTCGGGCTCCAGGCCATCGGGCACGTGTTCGGCGCTCGCATCGTGGGGGCGACCGAGCTGATGCACGGCAAGACATCGGAGATCGATCACACCGGCACGGGTGTGTTTGCAGGGCTCGACTCGCCGCTCACGGCGACCCGCTACCACTCGTTGACGATCGAGCCCGACTCGATCCCCGACGAGCTCGAGGTCACCGCCAGCACTGCCGACGGCACCGTGATGGGGGTGCGTCATCGGCGGTTGGCGGTGGAAGGCGTGCAGTTCCATCCCGAGAGCATCCTCTCGCAGGGCGGTCACCGCCTGCTCGCCAACGTGCTGGCCGCCGCCGTCAGCATCTGATCCGCCCCGCTCGCCGCGCCCGCTCTCAGGGCGCCGACGAAGAGGACGGTTCTGTCGTGGTCGTGGTCGTGGTCGGTGGTGCGGTGGTGGTCGTGGTCGGCGGCAAGGTCGTCGTGGTTGGTGGCGCGGTCGTCGTGGTTGGTGGCGCGGTCGTCGTGGTTGGTGGCGCGGTCGTCGTCGTCGTGGGTGGATCCGTCGGCGGTGGCTCGGTCGGCGGTGGCTCGGTCGGCGGCGGCTCCGTCGCCTGGCCGACCGTGATGGAGATCGCCGTGCCGGGGTCGACGGGCGTGCCTGACGGAACGCTCTGGGCCACGACCAGGCCGTCGTTGGGATCGCCAGGTTCCAGATCCTCGATCGAGACGTTGCCGATGTCGAGGCGGGCGTTGGTGAGCGCGGTCCTGGCATCCTCCTCTCTGAGGCTCGTGAGCGTCGGGACGGCCACCTGCCCGGGCCCGCCGGATACGAGCATCGTGACGGCGCTCGCTGGGGCCACCTGCGTGCCCACCTCGGGGTTCGTGCCGACCACGAGCCCTTGGGCCACATCGCTCGACTCGACGGGTTGACTCGTCACGACGAAGTTGAACGGTTCGCCTTCGAGCCGCGCCCTCGCATCGGCTTCTGCGGTGCCGACGACGTCGGCGGGGATGGCGACCGACTCCGGTCCCGAGGAGACCACGATGTTGACCGTGGAGCCTTCGGCCACCTGACGGTTTCGCCGAGGTTCGGTGCGCAGCACCAGACCCGCCTCCACGTCGTCGGAGGCGGCGTCGGTCTCGTCGCCGATCTCCAAGCGACGGCTACCGAGGATGCGACGGGCCTCCGCAGGAGTCTGCCCTCTGACATTGGGGATCAACACCTGGCCGGGCACTGGCTTGTAGTAGATCCGCACTTCCTGGCTGTCGAGGACGAGCTCTCTGGCTGCGGGGTCCGTGCGGTCCACCCTGCCGGGGGGCTGTCTCGAGTCGTTGTCCTTGATCGGCTCTGCGAAATCGATCTCCAAGCGCTCGAGATCCGCGGTGACGTCGTCGAGCGGCTGACCGACGTAGTTGGCGAGCCGCCTTGATCCCTCGTCGTCGCCGTTCGTGATCGCCCGGTACAGCAGATAGCCGCCGACGGCGAGAGCGATCAGCGCCAGGAAGGCGGCGAGCGCATACCAGCCGCTGCGCGACGGCTGGTCGTCGACGATGCGCTGGGGCGGGATCGGGATCGCCGAACCCCTGGCAGGGGTCGTGGTGGCCATGGTCATGGTACGCGGCGCCTGGGTAGCCGCGGCTGCCGCTGCGGCGTTCTGGACACCGAGGATCGCCCCCAGTGCTTCTGGCACCTCGCCGGCGCGGAAGCGGCGCAGGTCGTCGCGCAGCTCGTCGGCGCTCTGGTAGCGACGGCCGGGATCCTTGGCCAGCAGCTTCGCCACGATCGCTTCGTACCCACGGGGGATGTCGGCAACCAGCCGGTTCAGCGGCTCGGGAGCTTCGTGCACCTGCTTGTAGGCGGTGCCTACCGGGTTGTCACCGACGAACGGCGGGTGGCCGGCGGCCATCTCGTACATGACGATGCCGAGCGAGTAAAGATCACTTCGCGGATGGGGCTGGCCGCCCTGGGCTTGCTCGGGCGAGAAGTAGGTGGCCGTTCCCATCACAGCGCCGGCCTGGGTGAGATTTGACTCGGCGGCAGCGCCCATCGCTCTGGCGATACCGAAGTCGGCCACCTTCACCTGACCGTTCGTGCCGATCAGGATGTTGGCCGGCTTGATGTCGCGATGCACGAGCCCGGCCTTGTGGGCGAACGACAGGGCAGCAGCGACCTCGCTCGCCACCTCGGCCGACTGTTTCGCCGTCAGCTGACTATTGGCCCGCAGGATGTCGGCCAGCGTGCGACCCTGCACATACTCCATGGCGATGTAGTAGGTGCCCGAGTAGCGACCCCAGTCGTACACGTTGACGATGTTGGGGTGGCTGAGGTTGGCGGCGGCTTGCGCCTCGCGGCGGAAGCGCTCCACGAAGTTCGGGTCGGTGGCGAACTCGGGGAACAGCACCTTGATTGCCACATGCCGGTCGAGCAGCAGGTCGCGAGCGACGAACACATCGGCCATGCCACCACGGCCGATACGGCGATCGATCTGGTACCGGTCGTTGAGGACGATCGGATCGCCGTTGCCGTTCACCATGACGCGTCCATGATCAGGCGGGGATCGCCATCGCCGCGTCGAGCACCGTCTTGGCGATGGGACCGGCCAGCCGACCACCGGTGCTCGAGGAGATCTCGGCGTTCGTGCCCTTGAGCATCACGGCGACGGCATAGCGCGGTTCGTTGGCCGGCGCGAAGGCCACGATCCAGGCGTGCGACCGCTCCGGCTCGCCGGTGTCGTTGAGCTGAGCGGTACCGGTCTTGGCCGCCACCGGGATGCCGCCGGCGAGGGCGATGCAGCACGACGCCGTGCCCCTCGTGGCAACGCCCTGCATGAGTGAGTTGAGGATGAGGGCGTTCTCCGGTGAGATCGGTCGTTTCCACACCTCTGGCTCCGTGCGCTCGAGCACCCGGCCAGAGTGGTCGATCGAGGCGTCCACGACATACGGCTTCATCATCTCGCCGCCGTTGGCCACGGTGGCCGCCACCATGGCCATGTGGAGCGGCACCATCTGGACCTCGTTGCCGCCGAAGCCGCGCATCGCCAGCAGCGCCAGAGCCTGATCGAGGTTGTCGGAGCTGCCGAACGTGCTGGCCACTGGGCGCGGCAGGTCGATCGGGATCTCTTCGCCGATGCCCCACTCCTGCACGCCGGACACCATCGCGGCGGGCCCGAGGTCCACGGCGGTGCGAGCGAAGGGGATGTTGCAGCTTCTGGCGAACACCTCGGGCAGGTCGCCACCACAGGGCGTGCTCTCGAAGTTGGCGATCGGGTTGTCGGTCTGGGGCGGCACCCACTCGACCTCGGTGGGGAACTTCGTGCGCGTGTTGATGCGGCCCGCTTCGAGGGCGATGCCGGTGGTCAGCACCTTGAACGTGGAGCCTGGCATGTAGCGCTGCTGGTAGGCGTTGGCCAGCAGCGGATCGCCAGGCGACTCCTGCAGGAACGTGAGCACGTCGCCAGCCGACTCGAAGTCGAGAGCCGAGATCGGGTTCGGGTCGTAGCTGGGGTAGCTCCACAAGGCGGCGACGGCGCCGGTCTCGATCTCGATCACGACCACTGAGCCCTCGCGCTCGCCGAGCGCGTCCTTGGCGACCTGCTGGAGATCGGACCGCATGGTGAGTCGCACGGTGCCAGAGTTGTCGCCCTGGCCGCCCACCAGCTCGCCCAGACCGAGGACGCGTTGGCGGCCGGTGGCGCCGACGAGCACGTCGGAATGCGACTTCTCGAGCTGGGTGGCGCCGTAGCTGATGGAGTAGTAGCCGGTCACGTTGGCGAACAGGTCGGCCGTCGGGTAGCGGCGCTGGAAGTCGTACTCGCTCGCCGCCGGGGCAGCCACCGAGTCGGCGACGACCATCCCATCGGCAGTGATGATCGGCCCGCGAGGTTGGTTGAACTCGCGGAGGATCTGGCGCGTGTTGTCGACGCGGGAGTTGAGGTCCTCTTGGCGCTCGACCTGCCAATAGTTGAGGGCGACGAAGAGGGAGATGTAGAGCGCCATGAAGCCGGCGGCGAGCTGACGGATCTGCCGGTTCATGGGGTCATCCCGCGGTACGTGCGGCGTTCGCTACGGCGAAGACGCCACGCCGACCAGCGCTCTCCCAGCAGTGGGTCGTCTGGCAGCTCGCCGAGGCGGCGGGCACTGGAATCACTGAGCCGGATCAGCAACGCCAGCAGCACGTAGTTGGCGAGCAGCGACGACCCGCCGTACGACACGAACGGCAGCGTGATGCCGGTCAGGGGGATCACCTTGATGACGCCGCCGACGATGATGAACGCCTGGATGCCCATGATGGTCGTGAGGCCCACGGCCAGCAGCTTCTCGAAGCTGTTCTCGGTGCGCATGGCGATGCGCAGACCTGCACCCACCAACAGCATGAAGCCGATCAGGACGGTGGCCGCCCCGACGAGGCCCAGCTCTTCGCCGATGGAGGCGAAGATGAAGTCGTTCTGCGCTTCTGGCACGGTGTTGGGGCTGCCAACACCGAGCCCGGTGCCGAGGATCCCACCGTCGGACAGCCCGTAGAGCGCTTGAACGATCTGGTAGCCGTCGTCGAGCGGATCCGCCCACGGGTTGAGCCAGATGTCGACGCGCTCTTGTACGTGGCCGAAGATGCGCCAGGCGATGTAGGCGGCACCGGCGAACAGGATGGCGCCGGCGATCAGATACATGATGCGCTGGGTGGCGACCCACAGCATGACGATGAACAAGGTGAAGAACAACAGCGATGACCCGAGGTCCTTCTCGCCCACCATCACCATCACCGAGAAGCCCCAGGCGATCAGCAGGGGAGCGATGTAGCGGGGGCTTGGGAGGTGGATCGGCCCGAGCTTCCACGTACCGGCGGCG
>JACDHN010000437.1 GCA_013821025.1 Acidimicrobiia bacterium
CACCGTGGTCGGCGAGGCCCCAGACGGCGCTGCGGCATACGAGCTGGCCCGGTCGACGAAGCCCGACGTCGTGCTGATGGACATCCGGATGCCCGAGGTCGACGGCCTCGAGGCGACCCGGCGGATCACCGCCGATGAGCACCTCGTAGACGTCAAGGTGCTCATCCTCACCACGTTCGAGCTCGACGAGTACGTCTTCGAGGCGCTCCGTTCGGGAGCCAGCGGATTCCTCGTGAAGCACACCGACCCGAGTGAGCTGATCCACGCCGTCCGGATGGTCGCCAGCGGGGAGGCGCTGCTCTCTCCGAGCGTGACGCGCCGGCTGATCGCCGAGTTCGCTTCGCAGCCGACGCGGCCCGCCGTCACCCCGGAGTCGATGGAGCTGCTCACCGATCGCGAGCGCGAGGTCGTCGGCCTCGTGGCAGAAGGGTTGAGCAACGACGAGATCGCCGGGGAGCTGTTCGTCAGCCCGGCCACCGCCCGCACCCACGTGAGCCGGGCGATGATCAAGCTCAATGCCCGCGATCGAGCGCAGCTCGTGGTCTTCGCCTACCAGGCCGGCCTCGTGACCCTGCCGGGCGCGTAGCGGCGAGTAGCGGGGCGGCCGCATCTACGCCGCGGTGCGCAGCGACAAGAGTCGACAACGGGCCGACGACACGGGGCAGTCGATTCGTCATCGTGGATGGCATGACGACCACAACACAGGAGCGAGTCATGCACGAGCCCACCGTGTCCACCAGACCGGCGACGCCGGCCATCAGCGTCGCCGGGTTGACCAAGCGCTACGGCGACCGCACGGCCGTCGACCAGCTCAGCTTCGAACTGCCACGGGGCGTCGTCGCCGGGTTCATCGGTCCGAACGGGGCCGGTAAGACAACCACGATGGCGATGCTGCTCGGGCTCGTGGCACCGACCACGGGGTCCGGCACCGTGCTCGGCCAACCGCTCGACTCGCCGTGCCGGTATCTGCCTCGCGTGGGTGCGCTGATCGAGGGACCGGCCATGTACCCGGGGCTGACCGGCACCGAGAACCTCCGTGTGCTCGCTGCCATGGGCAAGCGTGATGCGTCCCGGATCCCGGTCGTGCTCGAGCAGGTCGGCCTTGCCGACCGCGCCGGCGACCGGTTCCGGGAGTACTCGATGGGCATGAAGCAGCGGCTCGGGATCGCCGGCGCCCTCCTCGGCGATCCTGAGCTGCTGGTGCTCGATGAGCCGACGAACGGCCTCGATCCCGTCGGGATGCATGAGATCCGCAACCTGATCGGTGACATCTCCTCGGCCGACACGACGGTGCTCGTGTCCTCCCACCAGTTGGGCGAGGTCGAGCAGGTGTGCGACTGGCTCATCGTGATCGAGCGAGGGACCGGCGTGTTCTCCGGACCGGCGGCCGACTTCCTCGGCGGCGCAGAGCCCAGCGTGGTCGTCGCCCCCGAACACATCGCCGATCTCGACCGGCTCGGCCGGCTGCTCGCCGCCGAGGGCTACGAACTCGACCGGGAGGACGACCGCCTGGTCGTCCTGATCGGCGAGCGCGACGCACGCGCCCTTGCCATCGGCATCAATCGCCTCGCTCACGAGCACGGGCTGGTGCTGGCAGCGCTCGAGCAGCGTCGTGCCAACCTCGAAGACCGCTACCTCTCCCTCGTACAAGGAGGAATCCGATGATCCGCTCCATCCGCGCCGAGCTCGTGAAGTTGACCCGCGGGAGGTTCCTGGCGATCACGATGATCGTCACGACGCTCTTCGCCGCCGCAGCGACGGCCGTCGTCGTGCTCACCGCCGAGTCCGCACCTGCGGGGCGGCCGTCGGGTCCAGATCAGCTGCTGTCGATCGAGGCGCTTGCCGAGGCCGGCGGCGGCACGGCCGTGTTCGCCCAGACAGCGGCGTTCGGTGCCGTCTTCCTGCTGGCCGTGTTCATCGCCACCGTCGCCGGCGAGTTCACGCGAGGCACGTTCCGCACGATGCTGCTCCAGCAACCAGGGAGAGGTCGGGTGCTGGCCGGCAAGATGGTCGCCCTCGTCGGGTTCGCCGCATTGGTGGCCATCTATGCCGCTGCGGTGGCGTGGGTGACGGCGCGATTGCTGGCGCCCAGCCAGGGCATCGACACGACACTGTGGACCACGGGTGACGCGCTCGCAGCGGCCGCCGAGGACTACGGCAGGCTGCTGGTCTTCATCATCGGCTGGGCGGTGCTGGCGACGATGGTCGGCGTGCTCACCCGCTCGGTCCCGATCGGTGTCGGCGTCGGCCTGGTGTGGTCCGGACCGATCGAGAACGTCATCGGGGACGGCTGGTCACCTGGCGAGCGCTTCTTCCCCGGTTTGGTGTTGCGGGCCGTCATCAGCCCGGACGCGGCGGCGATCTCAGCCGGCCGAGCCCTTGTCACGCTGTCGATCTACGGCCTCG
>JACDHN010000015.1 GCA_013821025.1 Acidimicrobiia bacterium
AGCTCTGCGCAGGATCTTCACGGTGGGGCTGCCTGCAACCGGACCAGCGACCTCATCGCATCGGACTGTAGCGGTGCGATCCGATGCCGTGGTCATCAACGCCGAGCGACAGTTTCTGATGCGCTTGCGGGTCGACGGTGCCCGTGCGATGTTCTGCCGATGGCCCGAACGCCACGTACGTCTCCCAAACGTCCCGCGTCGGTCGACGAGTTCCTCGCCGCAGCTCGACCTGACCGTGCTGGCCGAGCTCGTTCGCGCATCGGTGGACCAACACGCAGCGTCACTCACGGGCTGAGCCGTCACGTCATGACTGGATCAGGGTGATCAGGTTGCCCGCCGGATCCGTGATCTGCGCCTTGGTGACCCAACCGTTGTCTGTGGCCGGCATGACAACACGGCCACCGTTGGCGACGACCTGCGCCAGGCGTGTATCCAGACTGTCAACCGCAATCCCGATCGTCACCGATGGATGCTCGGAATCGACGATGGCTCCTCGTGGTGCGGTACCGGTGTCGACCAGCGCGTACCCCGGTCCCTGAGGGTCAACCGTCCAACCGAGGCAACGTTCGTAGAACTGTCGAAGCTGAAGATCGTTTGGTCCAGCGATGTCGAAATGAACGACGGGCGAGATCATAGGTGCTCCTGTCGGGTTCGGGGAATGATCGCATCGAGCTGTTCCACGGCGTGAGCCACTGCGGCCGGGAGGGTTCGGTACCGGCGCCACGTACCGTCGATCGACATCTCGACGACGCTGGTCTTTCGCAACACCTTGAGGTGCTCGGACACCGTCGCCGCAGCGAGGTCGAGTTCCTCGACGAGCGTGCCAGCGGCCACCCATTCGTCGGTGCAACGGGAGATGATCTCACGTCGAGCGGGGTGAGCGAGTGCCCTGAGGACCGCGTCGAGCTCGCTGATCATCGCCTACAGTATTTCGTTACTAGACGAAATAGTCAAGACCACGGCTGAGCCACTTGGCCGCCGGATTGGTACCCCACGGAAGGAGCGCTGTGCGCAGGGATCTGCACGGTGGGGCTAGGAAGAATCGAACTTCCGACCTCATCCTTATCAGGGATGCGCTCTAACCGACTGAGCTATAGCCCCGAGCAGATGCAGGAGGCTAACGCTCGGCCGTGCGTTCCTCAACAGGGCCCACCGGACCGGTGCGACGCACGGTGAAGCGCCGCATCGGCGAGTCGGTGCGCTCCACGACTTCTTCTTCCAGCACGGTCATGCGGATGCCACCGACGAGATCGGTGATGAGGTTGAACAGTGTCGCCCCCAGCACGGCGAAGCCGGTCAGGGCGACCACCATGAACAGACCGCCGATCCAGGCGTTGTGGTAGATCTCGCCGCCCTCGAACTCGAAGTTGGTCCAACCGAACGACTCGAAGAACTGCTCGAGGTTGTCGATGGTGCCAGTGGAGTAGGCAACGTTCCATAGCAGCACACCAGCCGTGAGCACGACGCCGTAGATCACGAGGCTGAACACCGCTGCAACCTTGAACATCGACCACGGATCTACGTGGCGCAGCACCCGCGTGACCTTGCGGACACGGGGTCGACGGCCAACAGGCCGGGTGACGGGGGCGAGCAGATGACGTTCGGCGTCGACCACCGTGCGGCGCACGACAGGCGGCGGTGGCGCCGCCACCTCTGGGTCATGGCCTCCATCGAACAGATTCGGTTTGGGAGACAGCTTCAGCCCAGACGCCGGGGTGGCATGAACGGTGGTGACGGTTGGCGCCGTGACCGCAGGTGCCGGTGAAGCGTTGGCCGATGGTTGCACACGCGGCGCGGGATGGGCTGGGACGGGCGCGGACATGGGAGCGGGGGTCGTCGTGGGGGCGGATGCCGGGGCGGGGGGCGGCGCAGGAGCGGGAGCCTGGGCCACCACGGCTGGTGGAGCAGGGGCGGCTCTGGCTGCGGCTGGAGTCGGGGGTGGCGGAGGGATCTCGACGGCCGACGAAGGCGCCGGAGTCGACGTCACCACGATCGGGGGTTGGCCAGGCAGCGATGCGGGGTCAGCCCGGCGAGCGGGAGACGGGTCGTGGCCGTCGTCGGTCGAGCCGTGCGGCTGGCCGTTCGACTCGACATCGGTGACCGGTACCTCGTCGGTCGGCTGATCGCTCGACTTCTCTCGCACGGCGCGTTCAGTCGAACTCACCCCGATGAGTGTACGCGCCGAGCCCCCCGCGAGGGTGCGCGTCAGATCTCTACGTGGGTGCCGACCTCGAACACCCGATCGCGTGGCAGGTTGAAGAACCTCGAGGCGCTGGCTGCACCGCGATTGAGCAGCTCGAACAGCTGCTCTCGCCACACGGGCATGCCCTCCTCGGGGGTGCTCGTGATCGTCTCGCGACCGATGAAGTACGTGGCCTTCAATGGGTCGATCGTGCACCCGTCCACGTCGAACTCTCCGAGCGCGGCAACGACGTCGGGGTCCTCCATGAAGCCGTAGTTGACCACGACGCGGTACACCCCGCGCGCTATCGGCGAGACGTCGAGACGGTCCTCAGCGGTGACTCGGGGCACGTCGCTCGTCTCGACGGAGAGCACCAAGGTCGTGTCGTGCAACACATGGTTGTGGGCCAGGTTCGTGATCATCGCCGGCGGGGCACCATCGGGGCCCTTGAACATGTAGACGGCGACGCCAGGCACCCGCCGCACGGAGTCGTTGAGCGCCTCGTCGACGACGTCGAGCACGGGACGCTGGCCGCGGTGGACACGTGCTGCCACGAGTTGGCGGCCCCGGCGCCACGTCGTCATCTGCAGCACCAGACCGAATCCGACGACGATCGGCAACCAGCCGCCGCTCGGGATCTTCGGCACGTTGGCCGCGAAGAAGGAGAGATCGACAAGGAACAATGGGAGGACGGCGATGTGCGCCTTCCACGGAGCCCACCTCCAGCGCTCGATCATGCAGCCGTGCAGCAGCAGTGTGGTGATCACCATCGTTGTCGAGGCGGCGATCCCGTACGCAGCGGCGAGGTTCGTCGAGCTCTGGAACCCGATCACGAGTGCGATGCACCCGATCATGAGCAGCCAGTTCACGAGCGGTACGTAGATCTGACCGGACTGCTCCGACGACGTGTGCCGCACGTCGAGGCGCGGCAGGTAGTCGAGCTGTATCGCCTGCGCCGTCAGTGAGAACGCTCCAGAGATCAGTGCTTGGGAGGCGATCACGGTCGCACCTGTCGCCAGCACGACGAGCGGGATCACCGACCAGTCCGGCGCCATCTCGAAGAACAGCCGCTCGGGCACCTCCGACCGTGACGACAAGAACGCCGCCTGCCCGAAGTAGTTCAACAGCAGCGCCGGCAACACGATCGTGTACCAGCCGAGCTGTATGGATCGGCGACCGAAGTGGCCCATGTCGGCGTACAGCGCCTCGCCGCCGGTGACGACGAGGAAGATCGAGCCGAGGGCAATGAAGGCCTGCAACGGCTGGTCGAGGAACAGCTCGACGGCGTAGGCCGGCGAGACGGCCCGGACGACGCTCGGCTGCTGCACGATCTGCTCGAGCCCCAGCGCGGCGATCACGATGAACCACAGCACCATCACCGGACTGAACACCTTGGCGATCCCTGCGGTGCCGAACGGTTGGGCGAGGAACAGCCCGATGATGATCACGACGGCGATCGGGATGATCAAGGAGTCGAAGGCGCTCGTCGCCACCTCGAACCCCTCAACGGCGCTGAGCACCGAGATCGCCGGCGTGATGAGCCCTTCTCCGTAGAGCAGGGAAGTGCCGAACACACCGAGCGCAAGCAGCACCCCCGTCGTCTTCGTGGCAGATCCGGCCCCAGGTGCGATGAGTGCCGTCAGCGCCAGGATCCCGCCCTCGCCATGGTTGTCGGCACGCATCACGAGCAGCAGGTACTTCACGGAGATGATCAGCAGCAGGGACCAGAACACGATCGACGCCGTGCCGAACGCGCTGTCGCGGGTCAGCTCCAGGTCGCCGTGAGTGTGCGCCTCTTTGAGCGCGTACAGCGGACTGGTGCCGATGTCGCCGTACACGATGCCGAGCGTGCCGAAGGCCGCCGGTACCAGGCCCCGCGTTCGGTGTCCTGCGCTCACAAACGCGAGACGCTACAGCGGCGCCTGCGATCCCGCAGAACCTGCACCAGCTTCGGCGGGGCCACGGCACAGAACGCCTCGTTGCAGATGCCGGCGATCTCGGTCTCGTCGATCCTCCGGTCGAGGCGCATCCCGATCCAGCCCCTGCCGCCTACGTACGGAGGCCGGAAGAACCGATCAGGCTCGACTTCGGTCAGCTCTTCCTGGGTGCCGGGCGGTGCTGCAGCCCACAGGTGTGGGAACTCGTGTTGATGATGGCCGTCCGGCCACAACATCACGAAGCTCTTCTTGCTGCGCACGAAGAACGTGGGTGCCCCGTGCGACAAACGCTCGCTCACCTCCGGCAGCGGCAAGCAGGCGCTGCGCACGATCTCTAGCGCTCGCCCGACTGTCGTGTCCACGCCGTCGACGGTACCGTTGGGCCGCCGGCAATGCGGCACACGCAACCGAGCGAGCGCCCGTTGAACGACCACGACGCGAAGGTACTGCTACGGAGCGTCGGAGGCTCGGGCAGTACTCGTGGCCTCGCCCACGCGCACGCTGACCGTCACCGTCACCCCACCATGGCCACTCGACTGAGAGAACTCCACGACTATGGCATCGTTCGCCCCTGCGAGGCGCTCGACAGCTGGGCGTCCACCGCCGACCCCTGCCAGCGCCGCAGCGTCGGCTGCCGTGCGGGCTCGGGAGGCATCCACGAGATCACCGCAGAAATCAGCGAACCCGAGCGTGAGAGCGCCGACGAGACCAACGCCGCCGACGACGATCAGCACCTGCATACGTTCCGCTCGCTCTCCGCCCGCTGCTGGGCGTCACCGGTGCTTTGGCGTCAGGTCACGTCGTCTGTCGCGATGATGGGTGCTACCGAGGCGATGGTCTGGCCGTCGTCGAGGTTCATCACGCGCACGCCGGTGGCGCCACGTCCCTGCGATGAGATGTGGCGCACCGGCATGCGGATCGTGACCCCGCCTGAGGCGACGGCGACGATCTCGTCGTCGATGCCAACCATGAACGCCGCTACCACGTACCCCTTCTTGCCCGTGAGCCGGATACCGATGACGCCCTGGCCGCCTCGTCCCTGGGTGTTGAAGCGGTCGAGTTGGGTGCGCTTGCCGTAGCCGCCATCGGTGACCATCAGGATCGCTGCGTCATCGCGGGCCACGTCGACCGACACCAGCTCGTCGTCACCCTTGAGCCTGATGCCCCGGACGCCCGACGCTGTGCGGCCCATCGGCCGCACGTCATCCTCGTTGAAACGGATCGTCGAGCCCTTGCGGGTGACCATGAAGATGTCGTCACCACCCGTGGTCTCGATCACCCGCACCAGCTCGTCACCGTCGCGAAGGTTGAGGGCGATGAGGCCGTCGCGCCTCGACGAGTCGTAGGCGTCGAACTTCGTCTTCTTCACCGTGCCCTTGAGCGTGGCGAAGAACAGGAAACGCTCGGCGGCGAAATCTCGGGTGTCGATGATGGCCTGGATGGTCTCGCCGGCCTGCAGGGGCAGCAGATTGACGATCGGCATGCCCTTGGCCGTGCGCTCGCGCTCGGGGATCTCCATGCCGCGCAGGCGGTACACCTTGCCGCGGTTGGAAAAGAACAGCAGATGGGCGTGAGCCGTGGTGAAGATCACGTGACGTACGAGATCGTCGGCTTTCAGCTTGGCGCCGCTGACACCGCGCCCGCCCCTCGACTGGGTCTTGAAGGACCCGGCCGGCACGGCCTTGACGTACTGGGCCTCGGTCATGACGATGACCAGTTCCTTGTCGTCGACGAGGTCCTCGGCCGACATCTCCCCCGGGTCGAGCGTGATCTGACACACCCGATCGGTGGCGAACGCCTCGCGAATGGCCCGCATCTCGTCCTTGATCACCTGGCGCAGCAGGGAATCGTTCCCAAGGATCGCCAGGAGCTCCTCGATCGTGGCCCCCACATCTTCGAGCTCACGCTGCAGGTCGATGCGCGACAGCCGGGTGAGCTGGCGTAGCTGCATGTCGAGGATGTCGACGGCCTGCATCTCGGTGAACTCGAAGGGCTCGGCCATCAGCCCCGTCTTGGCGGCATTGGCATCGTCGCTCGCCCGGATCAGGGCAATGATCTCGTCGATGACGTCGAGCGCCTTGATCCGGCCCTGGAGGATGTGGGCCCGTCGGCGCGCTTTGTCGAGACGGAACTGGCTGCGGCGGGTGATGACGTCGACCTGGTGGTCGATGTAGCCCTGGAGCGCCTGTACCAGGTTCAGCGTCCTCGGCACGCCGTCGACGAGCGCCACCATGTTGATGGCGAAGCTCGTCTGCAACTGCGTCATCTTGAACAGGTTGTTGAGCACGACATTGGGGTTGGCATCGCGCTTCAGGGTGACCATCAAGTTCTTCTTGCCACCAGCCGAGGCGTCGTTCACGTCGGCGATGCCATCGAGCAGGCCGGTGTCGACCAGCTCCTGGATGCGCCCTGCGACCGAGCCGCAACTCGTCTGGTACGGAAGCTGCGAAACGACGATGTGCATCCCGCCACGCGTGGTTTCCTCGATGGTTGCGGTGGCGCGCATCTTCACGCTGCCGCGACCGGTGCGGTAAGCGTCGATGATGCCGGCCCGACCGAGGATGCTGGCGCCCGTTGGGAAATCAGGACCCTTGACGAACGTCATCAGGTCATCGGGTGTGGACTCGGGGTTGTCGATCAGATGGATGGTGGCGTCGATGACCTCGCCCAGGTTGTGAGGCGGGATGTTGGTCGCCATCCCGACCGCAATGCCCTGGCTGCCGTTGACGAGCAGGTTCGGAAATCGCGAGGGCAGCACGACTGGCTCGTCGAAACGCCCGTCGTAGTTGAAGTTCAGGTCGACGGCGTTCTCGTCGTACCCCTCGAGCATCTGCATCGCCAACGGATGCAACCGACATTCCGTATACCTCATTGCAGCCGGGCCGAAGTCTGGGCTTCCGTAGTTGCCCTGGAAGTCGATCAACGGGTGGCGTAGCGAGAACGGCTGGGCCATGCGCACCAGGGCGTCGTAGACGGAGTCGGGTGAGTGCGGGTGATACTTGGCGATCACGTCGCCGGCTACGTTGGCGCACTTCACCCGCGGACGGTCGGGACGGAAGCCCTGCTGCTCCATGTCCCAGATGATCCGGCGGTGCACGGGCTTGAGCCCGTCTCGCACATCGGGCAGGGCCCTGGCCGTGATGACCGACATGGCGTACTCGAGGAACGAACGCTCCATCTCGTCTTGGATGACGATCGGTTCGATGGACATCGGCTCGTCGGGCGGGATGGTGGAGTCACTCACGACTAGATGTCCAAGAACCTGACGTCGTCGGCGTTCTGCTGGATGAACTGCTTGCGGCTGTCGACGTCGTCGCCCATCAACACGCTTGTCATCTTGTCGGCGAGCCCTGCGTCCTCGACGGTGACGCGCAACATGGATCGCACGCTCGGGTCCATCGTCGTTGCCTTGAGCTCCTCCCAGTCCATCTCGCCAAGACCCTTCAGCCGGGAGAACTCCTTCTTGTGGTTCGGGTGCTCGGCCAGGAACCGCGTCTTCGCCACCTCGTCTTGGAGGTACACCTTCTCCTTGCCGACCACGGTGGAGAACAGCGGCGGTTGGGCGATGTACACATAGCCGGCCTCGACCATGTTGCGCATCTGGCGGAAGAAGAACGTGAGCAGCAGCGTGCGGATGTGGCTGCCGTCGACGTCGGCGTCGGCCATGGCGATGACCTTGTGGTAGCGCACCTTCGTGACGTCGAACTCCTCGCCGACGCCGCCACCGATGGCGGTGATCAGCGCCTGGATCTCGTTGTTGTGCAGCATCTTGTCGACACGGGCCCGTTCGACGTTGAGGATCTTGCCCCTGATCGGCAGCAGCGCCTGGGTGCGGGGATCACGTGCGTCGACGGCAGTGCCGCCGGCGGAGTCACCCTCGACGATGAACAGCTCGCTCTCGTCGGCGTTACGGCTGGAACAGTCCTTGAGCTTGTCGGGCATGCCGGCGCCGGCGAGAGCCGTCTTGCGGCGGATGGCGTTGCGGGCGTTCTTGGCGGCGAGGCGGGCCTGGGAAGCGGAGAGCGCCTTCTTGACCATCTTGTTGGCCTCGGCAGGGTTCTCCTCGAGCCATTCGGCCATGCGCTCGTTCGTGGCCTTCTGCACGAACGAGCGCATCGGCACGTTGCCCAACTTGGCCTTGGTCTGGCCCTCGAACTGAGGGTCGCGCAGTTTCACGGAGACGATGGCGGTGATGCCTTCGCGTATGTCCTCGCCGAGGAGGTTCGGGTCCTTCTCCTTCAGCAGGTTCTTCGTGCGAGCGTACTTGTTGACCACAGAGGTGAGGGCGGTCTTGAAGCCCTCGACGTGCATCCCGCCTTCTGTGGTGGAGATGCCGTTGGCGTAGCCGTGGATGCCCTCGTAGTAGCCCGTGTTCCACTGGATGGCGATGTCGAGCGTTTGCGTGTCGGCGTCCTCGTCCTCGTAGTGGCACACCTTCGAGAACAGAGCGTCCTTCGAGGCGTTGAGGTGCCTCACGAAGTCGATCAGGCCGCCCTTGTACTGGAAGGTGACCTGCTGTTCGTGGCCGGGGCGCTCGTCGGTGAACACGATCTCGAGGCCGCGATTCAAGAACCCCATCGTCTGCAAGCGCTCGGTGACCGTGCGTGCCACGAACTCGATGCCCTCCGCGGCGAACACGGCCGGGTCGGGCCAGAAGGCGATCGTCGTGCCGCTGGTGCGGCCGCGCTTGGGCGTCTCGCCGACCACCTGCATCTTGCCCTGGGGCTTGCCGCCCTTGGCATACTCCTGGCGGTGGCGTTGGCCGTCGCGGTCGATCTCGACGACGAGCCGCTCGGACAGGGCGTTGACGACGCTGACGCCGACCCCATGCAGGCCGCCAGAAACCTTGTAACCCTGACCGCCGAACTTGCCGCCGGCGTGCAAGACGGTGAGCACCACCTCGGCCGTGCCCTTGCCCTTGTGCGGGCCCGACGGGTACGGATCGACGGGGATGCCGCGCCCGTTGTCTTCGACGCGGCACGCGCCGTCGGCCTGCAACGTGACGGAGATCTTCGTGCAGTACCCGGCCATCGCCTCGTCGATGGCGTTGTCGACCACCTCCACGATGAGGTGGTGCAGACCCTGCAGCCCGGTGGAGCCGATGTACATGCCTGGGCGCTTGCGCACCGGATCGAGGCCTTCGAGCACCTGGATGTCGCTGGCGCCGTAGCCGTTGCCGGAGGCAAGGGATGCGCCGGTCTTCGTCGTGTCAGTCGACACTCATACCTACTTCGTTGGTGGTCACAGATCGCGGCGAGGTGCAGACCGGGCGTGAGTCACCAGCGTCAGCTGGTGGCACCGAATCGGTCGGGTCGCGGACCTCGAGGAACACCCACAATTCTACCAAGTGCGACGCCCGGAACCCGGGACTCGGCACCTGTCAGCGCCAGCGCGAACGGCGCGCCATGCGCACCTCGATTCCATCCAGCTCGACGCCAGACGCTGCAACGACGCGGGCGAGCAACTCGTCGTGGAGCAGCTGTACTTGAGTCGCCCAGGCCGGATCGTCAACGGCCACGGTGAGGATCTTGCGGTCCAGCCGCACGGGCTGCACATGTGCCGCCACCGCGGCGCCGACCGCAACGTCCCACTTCCCGAACACACCGCCCAACTCACGCCGTCCAGCGCCGCCCTTCGCCGACTTCAGCAGGCGATCGAGCGACTCTCCGATCGGGCGCGGTTCGTCGTTCATGACGCGGTCACGACATCCCTCACACCTGCGCGCCGTCGGTTATGCGAATGATCCGGTGCGGCTCGACGGCGTCGGGGATGGCACCGGCCGTCGTGATGATGATCTGACCGACGGGGAGGTGGCGCAGCAGCGCAGCAGCGCGGGAGGCATCGAGCTCCGAGAGCACATCGTCGAGCACCAACACCGGAGCCGAGTCTTCCTGTTCGGACACCAGCCGGTGCGTGCCGAGCCGCAGTGCCAACGCCAGCGTCCGCTGTTCTCCCTGTGAGGCCTGGGAGCGGGCGGGCAGCGAGCCGATGCTGAGCTCGATGTCGTCGCGGTGGGGGCCGACGGTCGACGCCCGCAGCCGGACGTCAGCGGTCCTGGCCACCGCCAGCGCTGCCGCCAGACCCTGAGTCCGCCACGGCGGTTCGTAGCTGAGCCCCACGGACGTCGGGCCGGCGAGATCGCCGTATGCCTCCTGCACGATCGGCGCCAAGCGGCCGATGAGCGCCGCCCGAGCCTCCCCGAAGCGCTCTCCGGCGTCGGCGAGTCGGGCATCCCAGACATCGAGCGTCACGGCATCGTCGCCGTCCATGCGTCCCGCCATCTGTTTGAGCAGGCGGTTGCGCTGGCGCACCGCACGATCGACGTCGAGGCGCACAGCGTCATACTTCGCGCTGAGCGCCACGAGTGCGTCGTCGACGTAGCGTCGCCGCTCCCCCGGCGAACCCTTGACGATGCCCAGATCGTCGGGCGAGAACACGGTGACGCGAATCGTGCCAAGCAGGTCGCGGGCGCGCCGTAGTCGCTGGCGGTTCACCTGCACGCGGCCAGGCGCGCCGCGACTGAGCTCGGCGTCGACGTTGGAGCGACGCCCATCGGGATGCAGCACGGTTGCGCGGATCACGGCGGTCTCCGCTTCGTGGCGGATCATGGCCTCGTTGCTCACGCCCCGGAAGCTCGACAACGTGGCCAGGTAGGCCAGGGCTTCTGCCAGGTTCGTCTTGCCATGACCGTTGTTACCCAGCACCACCGTGGTGCCGTCGGTCAGTTCGAATCTCTCCTTGCGGTAGTTCCGGAAGTCGACGAGCTCGAGGTGCTCGACGATCACGATCGGCCTAGACCCGTACTGGCATCAGCAGGTACAGGTAGTCATCGTCACCAACCCCTCGAAGGACCACCGGTTTGCCGGGATCGTTCAGCTCCACCGTCAGCTCGTCGCCGTCGAGGGCATCGGCACCGGCGGCGAGGAAGTCGGGGTTGAACCCAACCACCATCTCAGCACCCTCGTAACGTGCATCGACGGCCTCGGAGGCGTTCCCGACGTCTTGAGCGACGACGGTGAGCTCGACCACCTCTCCCCCGAGCGACAGGCGCACCACCCTTGAGTCCTGGGCCAGGATGCGCACGCGCCGGAGCGCCTCGAGCAGTGCCTCCCGTCCGATCGTCAGCGTGTTCGGGTGGCTCGAAGGCAGCAGGTTGCGGTAGTTCGGGAAGTCGCCGTCGATCAGGCGCGTCGACAGGTATGTGGTGCCGAGCTCGAACTCAGCCGAACGTGACCCGAAACGCACCGACACGTGATCGGCCGCTGGCAACAGCCGTTGCAACTCGCTCAACGCCCTGGCCGGGATCAGCACCGATTGACCCGACGTCAGCAAGCCTGCCGCTCCGAGGTTGCGCACGGCCAGTCGGTACCCGTCGGTGGCAACCACCCACAGGCCCTCCTCGTCGGCGCTGATCAGTACGCCGGTGAGCACGGGACGAGCCTCGTCGGTGCTTGCCGCCCGCACCACCTGGCGCAATGCCGACATCAACAGCGCGGCATCGATCGACACGGGCTCACCGTCTGGGCCTGCCTGGGCCGGGTAGTCGTCGACGGCGAAGGGGCGGACGGCGAACTGGGCGCGCCCGGCGCTGATGATCACGTCGTCACTGTTGGTCTCGACCGTGACCGTGCCGGCTGGCAGCGCCCGAACGATGTCGGTCACGAGGCGAGCCGGCACCACCGCCGAACCCTCGGTGTCCATGCCGACCTCCACGCTGAGGCGAATCGTCAGTTCCAGGTCGGTGCCGGTCAGCGTGAGCTGGTCGTCGCTCACGTCGAGGCGCAAGCCCGCCAGGACCGGATGGGTGCTGGTCCTGCTCGTCGCCGCCCGGCTGGCGGTGACCAGTGCGTCGGCCAGGATGTCGCGTTCGCAGCGGAACTTCACAGGGCGCCTTTCACAGTGCAGGGTGATGAAGAAGAACTAGTAGTAGTAATAGGTGCTGTGGATTGTGGGTAACACGCGTCAGGCCAGCGTAGACGTAACGAGTTGACAGCACCGTTGTCCCCACGGATCCCCAGCTGACAGATCACAGCGCTGTGGTTCGGTGGATGAACGTCAACTGTCCACCGTCCGTGCAGCCGTCGTCCACTGCACGGTCCACAGCCGCACCCGGTACGTTCGTCGGTGGGAGGCGAGGACCCGATTCGGCACGCCGGCGCCTCCAGGCGCTTCGGCGGCCGCATTCATAATGGCTCATGAGTTCAACCGTTGCAGCAGGTCGGTGACCTGGTCGTAGATCTGCTTGCGTTCTCGCATCAGCCGTTGGATCTTGTCGAAGGCGTGGATGACGGTGGTGTGGTCGCGCCCTCCGAACAGACGAGCGATCGCGGGATAGCTCAAGTCTGTGATATCGCGGAAGGCGTACATGGCGATCTGGCGAGCCGTGACGAGTGGCCGCTGGCGGCTCTTGCCGCGCAAGGCGTCGACGTCGAAGCCGAGTATGTCTGCCATCTCGTGCAGCAGCTCGATGTCGGTTCGCCGCTTTGGACGGGACTCGATCAGCAGATCCTCGAGCAGGCGCTGGGCGAGATCGGTCGTGATCACGTGCTGGTTGAGGCTGGCGAACGCCGTGACCCGGATCAGGGCCCCCTCCAGTTCACGGATGTTCGACGTGATGTTGGCGGCGATGAACTCGAGCGTGTCGGGCGGGACGATCATCTGGTCGCGTTCGCTCTTGTTGCGCAGAATGGCCACGCGGGTCTCCAGGTCGGGTGGCTGGATGTCGGTGATCAACCCCCACTTGAACCGTCCGCGCAGGCGCTCCTCCAACGTGGGCATGCCGTCGGGCATTCTGTCGCTAGTTATCACGATCTGCTTGTTGGCGCCATGCAGCGAGTTGAACGTGTGGAAGAACTCCTCCTGCACACTCTCGCGGGTTTCGATGAACTGGATGTCATCGACGAGCAGCACGTCGACCTCGCGGTAGCGACGCTTGAACGCTGCGGTCGTGTTCTGGCGGATGGCATCGATGAACTCGTTCAGGAAGCTCTCGGTGGACACGTAGCGCACCACGTGGTGTTGGTAGTTGCTGCGCACATAGTGGCCGATGGCGTGCAGCAGGTGGGTCTTGCCCAGTCCGGCGGCGCCGTAGACGAACAGCGGGTTGTACGACCTGCCCGGCGTCTCGGCGACTCGCAGGGCGGCAGCGAGCGCGAATTGGTTGGACGGACCCTTCACGAACGTCTCGAACGAGTACTGCGAGTTGAGCCCGGCGCTGTTGACCGGGCTCGGTGAGGCTCCGATGCGAGCCGAATCAGCCTGCGGCACGTCGAAATGGGGTTGGCTGCCGAGCTCCGAGCCATGCAAGACGGGGGAGTCGGCCTGCGGTTCGAGTTCGGCGACGCGCTCGTCGGTGCGGATCTCCACCTCGAACCGCTGTGGTGCCGACGGCAACTCGGACAAGGCGTCGGTGACCAGTGGCAGGTACCGGGTCAGGATGCGTTCACGCACATGGCTGCTGGGCACGCTGACCCGCAGCGAGGATCCGTCACTCTCGAGCGGCATGACGTCTTGAAAAGTCGAGAACCAGACGGATTCGTTGAGCTGAGCCCGTAGTAACTGGGCAACGGCGGTCCACACCTCGGATTCGTCGCTCACCGTAACCTCCGCACAGTTGTCCGGCTTCGTCCACAAGCTTGTCCACACAATGTGGACAAGGCCGTCACCGTGATCGAGTGACCCTAACACGCCATTCTGGGCTTGTTTTCGCTCGGTTCGCGGCTCGTCGCCAGGGAGGACAACATCACGGTTGTGTGGGTCGGGAGGCGGGCGTAGCCTTGGTAGGTCAGCGCCGTCGTGAACGTCGACGCGCTGGCGTCTTGTTGTCAGTCGCCCGCGGCGTCGATCGCCGTGCCGAGGAGGCCGTTGTGAAGAGGACGTACCAACCGAACACCCGCCGCCGCGCCCGCAAACACGGGTTCCGGGCGCGGATGCGCACGCGCGCCGGCCGCTCGATTCTGAAGGCCCGTCGCGCCAAGGGACGCACCCGGCTGTCCGCTTGATCTGGAGCATCCGAGAGCGTCGGGCGTTCGAGCAACTCGTGCGCAGGGGTTCGCGGGTCCGAACGACGACACTATGGTGCACCTACGCTCTCGATCCCGCTGCAAGCCCTCCACGGGTGGCGTTCTCGATCGGCCGCGCCGTCGGACCGGCCGTCGTCCGCAACCGGGTGCGCCGCCGTCTGCGAGCGATCGTGACGCAGCTCGAGCTGCCGCCGGGTTGGTGGCTCGTCGGTGCCCGACCAACCGTACGGAAACATACGTTCGATACGCTCCAGGGCGAGGTGCGATCGCTGATGGAGCAGGCTCGATGACGACGGCCAAGACCCGTGCCGAGCGCTTGTTCGTCAGCCTGATCGGCACGTATCAGCGAGCCGTTGACGGTCGCCCGTCGCCGTGCCGCTTCACGCCGACATGCTCCGCCTACGCTCATGAAGCGATGGTGTGCCACGGCGCCCGTCGCGGTTTCTGGCTCACCGTGCGACGCCTGGCCCGCTGCCGGCCATTCGGACCGTCCGGGTACGACCCGGTGCCTGATCCTGCCCCCACGGCGCTCACGAGGACGATCGACGCATGATTGCCGGTTTCTTCGAAGTCCCTGCTTCCTTGCTCGCCTGGTTCTACGGACTCACCGGCAGCTACGGCGTCGCCATTGCCCTGATCGCCGTGGTGGTGATGGCGCTGATCACGCCGCTCACGCTGAAGAGCACGAAAGGCATGCTCGAGATGCAGCGCCTGGGGCCCGAGATGCGGCGC